>DASQVB010000043.1:0-19911 GCA_035640975.1 Pseudonocardiaceae bacterium | reverse complement strand
CTCAGTCGGCAGGCCGTTGTCGTCGAACCCAATCGGATAGAAGACCGAGTCGCCGCGCATGCGCCGGTAGCGGACGATGAAGTCCGGCTGGGCGTACGACATGGCGTGCCCGACATGGAGATGCGCCGCGGACACATAGGGAGGTGGGGTGTCGACCGAGAAGACGGTCGCGCCAGGCTCCTCGCGGTATCGTGAAGGCCGAGATCCTCCCACCGCTGGCGCCATCCTCGTTCGATCTCGGCAAGGTCAGGAACGGGCGCGAGTGCGCCCGACGGATCGGTGGTCATGGGACACCTCGCGATGCAAGCGCCGGACGGGCGCCACGAAACGGAACGACTCCCGCTGGTAACGGGCTACTGGCGCGCCCGAATCAGACCTGAGCGCTAGGCCCGAGGTACTCGCCAACCCAGCCCGAACATCGGCACTGGAAGATTCCCGAGGCGGTACATGCCGTCCATGATGCCGCAGACCGCAAGGCCGGCGCCACGACGAAGGTCGCCGCCTGCGGCATCGCCAAGCCTCAACGGTGGTAGCGACACGGCGTTGAGCCACCGCCGGGCACTGTCAATTTGCGGCTGGAATGATCGTCGGGTTGTTCGGGGGTGAGGAGAGGCTGGGGCTGGTGGCCATCGAGGCGCCGTCGTACCGAGGGTTTCGCTACCCGGCAGAGCTCATCAGCCATTGCGTGTGGCTTTACCACCGCTTCCCGCTTAGCTTCCGCGAGGTGCAGGAGATGATGGCCCAGCGCGGGGTCGTGGTCTCCCACGAGACGATTCGGCAGTGGTGCGCGAAGTTCGGCCAAAGCTATGCCAACGCGCTACGCCGACGCCGGGCTCGCCCGGGGGACAAGTGGCACCTTGACGAGGTGTTCATCACGATCAACGGCAAGACCCACTACCTGTGGCGGGCGGTGGACCAGCACGGGAACGTGCTCGACATTCTGGTCACCTCCCGGCGGGACACCAAGGCCGCGACCAGGTTCTTTCGTAAGCTGCTGACGGGACTGCAGTACGTGCCCCGGGTGCTGGTCACCGACAAGCTGGGCCGCTACCACGCGGCGCGCTGGCGGGTTCTGCGGTCGGTCGAGCACCGCCAGTCAAAGTATCTGAACAACCGGGCCGAGAACTCCCACCAGCCCACCCGAGCACGGGAACGAGCGATGAAGAAGTTCACCTCGCCCGGGCACGCGCAGCGGTTCCTCTCTGCGTTCAGCGGCATCTCCCCGCACTTCCGACCCCGCCGCCACCATCTTGGCGCCGATGCCTACCGCCGCGAAATGACCTCCCGATTCACCACCTGGAATGAGATCGTCGGCCTGCCCACCGCCTGACACAACCACAGAGTGGATCACCACGGGGCACTGACACGCGCCGCCACACACCCATCCGCCCAAGTTGACAGTGCCGTCCTGGGTAGCAACGGCGTCATCAAACACCGTGGAGTCCACACAGCGCTTGCGCCGACCCCGCAAGATCCCGGTCTCGGCGATCACCGCCGCCACCGCGTCAAACACCCGATCCGGGCGCTTCGATGCCGCGATCCGCCGCCGCCAATACACCAACGTGGACGCATCGAACGACATCTGAGTCAGCGACCGACCACAGGCCACCTTCCACCGGATATCGAACTTCAACGCTTCCGCAGTCTGCGCATCCGACAGGTCATATAGCTCCTTGAACACCAGCACCGAACCCACCAGGTCCGCCGGCAGCGACGGGCGCCCCATTCCCGACGGGAACAGATCCGCGATAACTCATGGTGATGCTCGGCCAAGAACGCGAACACGCTGCCCGCCTGTCGGGTTCCAGAAGTCGGCCACGGGCCGTGAGCTGTGGATTCATGCTGCACGCTCGTAGTCGTTGATCAGACCACCAAGGATCATCCGACGTGCGACTCGCCTGTGATTGAGATCGGCAATGGGATGATCCGGGCGCGGAGGACGAAGCTGCCGGGACCGGTGAGGCCTGCGACCGTTGTAATACCGGACGTACTCAGCTAACACAGTCTGCAAGTGTCGCTCGTTGAAGATCAGTATCCGGTCGGTGAGCTCGGTTCTGCGGTGGGCAGCACGACTGGTGACCTGGCAGTTAAGCGTGGCGTGTTGTGATCTCGCGGCATTCGACCTAGTCGCTGCGCCTATCTAGCCGGGGATGCGGTTTCCGGGCGGGCAGTAACGTCTTGGGTGATACCGCGTATCCGTTCCGGATTGCCGTTGGTATCGATGATTACGCGCCCCGCGGAGTGTAGCCAGCGGATATCGCCGCTGGGGTGCACGATGCGGTGGTCGGCAACGTAGGGCTCCTCGCTTGCGAGGCTGCGGTGGATGGCGCGGATGACAGTCGCTTGGTCGTCAAGATGTATGCGGGCCACCGCGGTGTCCAGTTTGCATGGTGTCCCGGGCGCGAGGCCGTAGATTTCGAACATCCCGTCGGACCAGGTGGCGGTGTTGGTGGGGATGTGCCAGTCCCAGGACCCAACGAGGATCCGTTTCCCGGTTTCGATCGGCTCGCTGTCGGTGATGTCGATGCCCACTGAATACACGCGCTGCTGCTCCGCGACCGACCGGGCGTTCCAGCGGACCCATCGGTAGGCGCCGTCCCGGGACAGCATCCGGACCTCACGATTGAATAGGGACCCGGGACCACTCAGGAGCATCTGCTGGGTGTCCTCCACGATGTGGTCCTGGTCGTCGGGGTGCAGCAACTCCCAGTACGGAACGGAGGACAGCTCCTCGATCGACCACCTCAGCACGGTGTGGTAAGCGGGATTGGCCGACACGACGTAGCCGTCGAAGTCCCGGACGACCCGCATTACCAATGATTGATCCCGATGCCGTGCCGGATCCTGTGTTTTTGGCGTGGGTGGCCACTCGGCGGCTAGCTCGCCGCTATTGGCCGTCATTGGCGGCTCGCTAGCCGCGCATGCTGTCCTCGCGGGTGACCGCGGCGAGCACGAGTGGGCGCTAAGCTGCTCGCAGAACCAGCGGGTCGGGCCTGCTGTGGTGAGTCCTGACTCGGCTGGATCGTCGTCATTGCCGCTCCTACCGGTTCGGTGGCCTTAACTCAGCTGGCCGCCGTGCCCTAATGCGCCCGACACAGTAGGACTGTCTCGGGCTTCCACGTCTCGTGCCGTTAGGTGAAAAAGCCTACCGAGTCTCGTGCTGGTAGGACCAGGAGCTGTGCTCGGTGGTAGCTGTGACGTGATCGGTGATACGGGGCTAGCACCGCGTGGAGTCTCGCCGACTGGAGAATCGGTGGTCGGGTCAGGCTGGTGGCGATGCGGGGTGGGAGGTCAGTTGGTGGGCGATGGCGTAGCGGGTGGTGGCTGCCCTGGTCTTGACGTTGATCTTCCGGTAGATCGAGCGGAGGTGGGCATCCACGGTACGCGGGCTCAGGCGCAGCTGGCGTGCAATGTCGTCGGTGGTCAGACCTCGCCGACTAGGCTGAGGACTTCTATTTCCCGCTCGGAGAGGTTGGCGGGGTGGTCACTGACTGTCGAGGTCCGGCGTGAAAGTCTGAGCGTGCGGGGGATCGGCGAGCAGATACCCCGGGTCGGGACACTCCTCGAGGATGCTTTGGGCCTCGGCGAGGTGTTCCGATGCCGACTCGGTGTTGACCCGCTTGCCCAGGATGCCGTCCTCGATCTTGATCGGGCCGACGTCGGCGAAGGGTACGCGCGTACTCCGCCTCACCACCCGGGTAGCCGCCGAGCATGGGCGAGTAGCCGAAGATGTCGTCGCCAGCAACAAGGCCTTCGGCCGCTGGGACGAAGTGTTCGGCGACGACGACGTCGCTGCTGCCATGATCGACCGGGTCACTCACCACGCGCTTTGCGGTGTTCGAGGCTGGGATGACATCGGCCGTCGATCCGCAGCACGTGGTCGCCCCGCAGCGCGAGCGCCTCAACGCCGGTTCAGCCGCACCCGCCGGTCGCTACCCGCCGTCCTTGCTGGCGAACCTGGTGCGCCGTTCCTGCTCACGCTTGCTGTAGGCGGCCTGCCGAACTGCGTCCTCACCGGCGAATCCAGAGCCCAGTGCACCGGCGATGGTGCCCATCGAGGCGGACAGCCACGCGATCCACACGTATTGCCCGAAGCCCGACGGGTGTTGCAGGGTGGACTCGAGCAGGCCAGGCGAGATCACGATCAGCGCCGCGAACAGGGTGACCGCGAACAGCAGGACGTACATGCACACCACACCGAGGCCGATGGTGAAAGCGGTGGCGGCGTTGTAGAGCACGGCCTCCTCTCGCAACTGCCGGTCGGCGGGGCGTTCCCACAGGTTGTTGTCGATGATGAGCCACACGGCCATCGCCAGGACCGCAAGGACGGTGATCAAAACTAGGCGTGAGCCGCTCAACGCGTCGGACAGTTCCCAGATGTTGGAGTAGAAGACCCCGAATGCAGCACCGGCGGCGGCACCAGCTATCGCTGGGGACAGGCTCGGCACCAGCCGCCATGGCCGGTTCGTGCGGACCATGCCTGCGAGCAGCCACAGCCGTCCCGCGTTTCCCTTGAGGGCAAGGTGCATGTCGATGCCCTCGTCCTCCGAGTCGATGTGCTCGGCGGCAATCCTGACCCCAAGCGGGCGGTGATCTCGCCGGCCGCCCTGGGTCTGACCGTTCGCGTCGACCTCTCCCAATGGTTTGTCGATCAGGTGCTCGGCGATCAGGTGAATGATCACCTTCCGTGCCTGCCGGCGCAGCCCGAAGGCACCCAGCCCGGGAAGCGATACTAGCGCGACGCCGCTGGACACGCCGTAGTCGGAGATGATCGGTCGACCTTCCGCTCGCCGAGGCAGGTCGGTGATCAAGACAATCAGGTCCCAGCCTTCCTCAGTCATCCGCCGCCGACCGATCTCCACCGACGGCAACGTCCCGTTCTCATCGAGCGTCAGGGCTTCGGTGGCTCTCTGGACAACCCACTTCGCTCGTCCACCGGTCTCGCGGTACAGCAACTCCGGCAGTTGCCCCGAGAGTTCCTTCGAAAGCTTCGACGGCAGGCCAGGATCGCTGAGCAGGCCAAGAACAACCGTGGGTGCTTCGGTCGAATGAGCGCTCGTGGACGTCACGGCAGGCACCTCCTGCACGAGCCAGTACCAGTTACTGATTCCCCGCTCTCGCGGAGGGCAAACCAGACACCGGCGCACTGGCCTGGCAGGAACATGGCGCAGTCGCGTCTCGCACCATCAGGCCCAAGATGTCGATCGCGGCGATCGACACCATGAGCTTGCAGGTACCCAAGGTGCCATGACCGCCACCTGCAGAGGAGAACCGCAATGAGCCTGCCGCGCACCCAGGCCGATGGCCGTCAGAGCATCCGTCACGAGATGCAGTTCGGTTTCATGCCGTACACCTCGTGCCTACTGCCGCTGTTCGCGGCGAGTGATTGGTAGGACGATGCGCGGTGTGGGCAACGCTCTCAAGACGGCGCTGTTGCTGGGGGCCCTGTCTGCTCTGATCTTGTTGATCGGCCGATTGCTGGGCGGAACTACCGGTCTGCTGATCGCCGGGCTGGTAGCGCTGGGCATCAACGGCCTGTCGTATTTCTATTCCGACAAGCTCGCGCTGCGAGCGATGCGGGCGCAGCGGGTCGCCGAACGGCAAGCACCGCAGCTGCACGCGATCGTCGCCGACCTCGTCTCCCGTCGGGGGCTGCCGATGCCCGGGGTCTACATCAATCCCAGCTCGACACCCAACGCGTTCGCCACTGGCCGGAGCCCCTCGCATGCGGCGGTCTGTGTCACGGCCGGGATCCTCGGCGTACTGGACGAGCGGGAGTTGCGCGGGGTGCGGGGGCACGAGATCAGCCGTCCGCCGTGGTGGATCTCGTCCTCAACGCGACACCGGGCGTGATCGCCGGTCTGCTCCTCGGCCTGAAGCCGGCTGAAGTACTCGCCCTGGCTGGGGCGACCTGGGCCTCCTCCGCGATCATCGCCCGCCTCCTCGGCGATCTCGGTCGGCTGAGGAACTTCGAGACACCGGCCATCCTGGGGTGCTGGTGCTCGAAGACTTCGCGATGGCGATTTACCTGCCTGTGCTGGCGGTCCTGGCCGCCGGCGGGACCCGGTGGCAGGCACTGATCGGAATTCTCGTCGCGCTGGTTGCCCTGCAGGCTGCCGTCACCTCTGCCGCGTTCTGGCCGCTCACCCCGTCCTTCTTCGCGTCACGGCGGTGGGGGACACCGGATCGGAGGGGCGC
Organism: Pseudonocardiaceae bacterium; assembly: GCA_035640975.1. Classification (GTDB taxonomy): domain Bacteria; phylum Actinomycetota; class Actinomycetes; order Mycobacteriales; family Pseudonocardiaceae. The sequence continues at coordinate 13,713 of DASQVB010000043.1, read as the reverse complement.
TGTCGCACCCCGAGTCCGAACAGATCATGCTGCGGGTGCTCAGCATTACCCTCGTTGTGGCCGCGGTCGGTGCGTTTCTGGTCGGCCTGAGCCTCACCGGCAAGATCACCGACCGCGCCCGGGCTCGCTGCCGTCACTGCGATCACCAAGATCTTTACGGGTGTGTTCGCGGCGCGCCGGGACGGCGTCGACAGGCAGGGGCAGCTTCGCGCCGGGACCGCGCTGATCGCACGAGGCGAGTTTTCTATCGTCGTGGTCGGGCTGATCGGTACCGCCGCCGATCCCCGGCTGGGTGCGCTCGTCGCCGCCTATGTCCTGCTCGTGGCCACCTTGGGACCGATCGTCACAAGGCTTGTCGAAGCCTTCGCCGGCATCCGGAAGTCCGTCAGCCCCATGCGCACGACCGTTGGTTCGGTTCGGTTCGGCTCGGACGAAGACTGCGCCGCTGGGAGAGCTGCACCACGACGAACACGACCTGGTCACCTTGGCCAAGCTGATGATGTAGGTCGACGCCGCGACCCGGGTGGCTGTCAATAACACCGGGATCACCCTGCCTTCCGAGGTCGAGAGGAATCTGCTGCGAGGTGGCGCATTCAGCGGTGGACGAGGACACTGGCCGCGACACGTCAGGGGACAGCCATGCTGGAGATACCGACAAAGTCGATCGAACTTGGCATTTCTACGCTGTTAGTGCCCCCGGGAACTCGTCTGCGCGGCTTCTTGTACTCCGTGCCACCTGACGAGTTGGGTGCTATCAGCCGTGACTCAGACGACTGAGAGCCTGGCCGATCGGGACGCCGTCTTACGGGAGCAGATGGCGACGTTTCGTCCGCTGCTTGCCCTGTCGAAGGTGATGACCGGCAGCTACGACGAGGCGGAGATTCTGGGCATCGCTACGGCCGCCACCCCGTCACTGGGTGGTTGCCGGACTGAGGGCGTTTACTTTGACGATGACTGGCGGGTGATCGGGTCCGTTGGTCGCCCGGCGCACGCCGACTCCCTGCGCGCCCAACTCAGCGCTCTCGATCCCCTTGGAGGGGCTCTGACCGTGCAGGACGCCGGTTGGGCCTGGGCGTACCCGCTGGCTGGCGTGGAGGACAAAGCCGGCCATCTCGTGGTCAGCTGCGACACCGAACCCAAGCCACATCACCAGTTCCTGCTCAACGTCCTGGCAAAGCAAGTCGGCGCCGCGCTCCTCAACGCTCGCCTGCACGCCCGGGAACGGGCGATTGCCGACGCATTGCGCGCTACCAACCTCGCTCTCGAACGAGCGATAGCGGACCTAGAGCGTTCATCGGCAGCTGTGCGACGCAGCTTGGACATCCACAACAGCCTCACCGCGGTAGCCTCGGCGGGGCAGGGCCAGGTGGGCATCGCCCGAGCACTGCATGAGCTGACCGGACTGCCGGTCGCCATCGAAGACCGCCACGGCAACCTCACCGCATGGGGCGGCCCCGGACGACCCGACCCCTATCCGAAACCCAGTCCCACTCGCCGTGAGCAGACCGTGCGGCGTGCCGTCGAAGCCCGGGGCCTGGTGCGGGACAAAGGCCGGCTGATCGCGCTGGCGCAACCAGGCAGCGTAGTGCTCGGCGTGATCGCCCTCATCGACCCAGACAGAACCGCCGGAGACAGTGAGAAGGTCGCCCTCGAGCACGCAAACACCGTGCTGACCCTGGAGCTCGCGCACCATCAGGCCCTGCACGAGACAGAGCTACGGTTGCGGCGCGACCTCGCCGAGGAGCTATTAGCCGGCACCGACTCGGAGAGCGCACAAGACCGTGCCCGGGCGCTCGGGTATGACCTGGCCCGCCCCCATCGAGTGGTGATTGTTACCAACGGGAACCAGCAGGTTGACAATGAGGCGTTCTTCCACGCCGTGCGCCGCGCGATGCGCGACACCGGCGCCGGATCGCTGCTCACCGCTTGCCCGGGCGGAGTCGCGGTCATCTGTGACGCCGACCAGGACTGGGAGCAGTTCCGGGCAAAGATCATCACTTGGATGGGCTCGGGGAGGAATTGCCGGGTTGGTGTGGGTGGATCCTGCACCGAGCCACTCGAGTTCCCACGCGCCCACGAGCAGGCGAAGCTCGCCCTGAGAATGCAGATCGCCACTGGTTGCCCCGAGCGGGTCAGCGTTTTTGAAGACCTCGGCGTCTACCAACTGCTTTCCGAGACCACCAACATCGGTTCGGTCGAGTCCTTCGTCCACCGCTGGCTCGGTACTCTGTTGGACTACGACGCCACCAAAGACGCGGAACTGGTGAAAACCCTGTCCTGCTACCTGGAGTGCGGCGGCAGCTACGATCTCACCGCCAACACGTTGTCACTGCATCGCAGCACACTGCGCTACCGCCTGCAGCGGATTCGGGAAGTGTCCGGCCATGAACTCCACGATCCGGATACCCGCTTCAACCTCCAGCTCGCTACCCGGGCCTGGAGAACCGTGCACGCCATGCGTCAACAGCCCTAACCACGGCCCCGGAGGACAAACGGGCACGACCGGGCTCGCACCGTCGGATCCAAGCCCGGGAGGCGTCCCCGGGGAGCATCGGCAGCATGAACGCGAATCGAGCCGCCGCCCCACCAGTACCCGTCCCGCGCGGCGCCACCTCCGACGGGGACGGCATCGTAGTCGGCAGCGGGCCGGTGAACGTCGAGGCCTACATCGACTTGCAGTGCCCGTTCTGCAAGCAGCTCGAGCTGATGGCCGCGCCAACCCTGGACAAGCTATTGGAGGACCGGCTCATCAGCTTCATCCGGTACCCAATGAACTTCCTCGACGCCGTATCGACTACCGGGTACTCGACCCGGGCGACCGCCGCCTCGGCGGCGGCATGCTGATGCCGACATGTTCCACCACTACGCCCGGACATTGTTTTGAGCACCAGCCTCCCGAGGGCGGGCCGGGCCTGACCGACGGACAGCTCGTCGAGCTGGGCCAGAACATCGGTATCACTACCCCGGAGTTCCCGGAGGCGATTTGCAAGGGCGTCTACCTGGCTGGCCGTCGTTCGTCACCGAGCGTGCGATCGCGCGCGGCATTGCTGGGACGCCAAGCGTCTTTGTTCGTCGCATTCCGGTCGCCGCCCGCCCGGGCCCCATTCTCGCCGCCGTCGATCGGGTGCTCACCCGAGCCCACCGATCTCCGGCCGGCGTCAGGGTTCACGGGTCCGCTGCCAACCGCGCACGTTCGGCCTCGAGGTCCCAACCCTCAGGCATTGGCCAGGTGAGGGCCATCTCCTTGAGCTGCTCGGTGAGAATTTTGGTGACCGCCCAATTGCGGTACCACCTACGGTCGGCGGGTACGACATACCATGGTGCGGCCTCGCTGTTACATTTCTTGAGTGCGTCTGAGTACGCCCGCTGATAATCGTCCCAGTAAGCGCGTTCATCGACATCGGCGGGATTGTACTTCCAGCGTTTCGTTGGGTCGTCGAGCCGTGCGACCAGCCGCCTCTTCTGCTCCTCCCTCGAGATGTGCAGGAAGCATTTCACCACTCTGGTGCCCGAGGCCACCAGCTTCTCCTCGAAGCGATTGATGATGCCGTAGCGGCATGACCATACCTTCGGCGGCACGAGCTCATGTACCCGAACCACCCCCACGTCCTCATAGTGGGAACGGTCGAAGACCCCGATAATCCCCGGCGGCGGTAACTGACGCTTCACCCGCCACAGGAAGTGGTGCTCGCGCTCTTCGAGCGTCGGCTTCTTAAACCCGTGGTACCGCACGCCCATCGGGTTGACAAGGCCGAGAACATGCTCGACCGTGGCTCCCTTACCGGCGGTGTCCATGCCCTGCAGCACAAGTAGCAGGCTCCGTTGGCTACCTGTATGCCCCTCCGCGTATAGCTGCTCTTGCAGTTCCGCCAAACACGGCCCGAGGTGACGCATCGCCGTTTTGGCGTCCGTCTTGCCCGCCCCCATGAAACCCTGGGTCGCGTCCGTGGCTATTGCCTTGAGGTCTACCGGACCGGCGGGCAGGCGCAGCAGGTCGCCAACCCGTGGTTGAATCTCGGCGCGTGAGCGCCTGTTCCGGTGCGTCTTCGACTTGGCCACAGAAGAATGCTCCCAGTCGCCGCGTAATGGGCCGATGGATCGGCAGTTCTCGCTACGGTGGTGATGCTGGTCCGGTCGCATCCCTGGACGCGTCGAGTGTCTGGCAACCCGGCGCCTGCCGGATCGCGTTCTGCAAGTTGATAGGCACGGTCAGGCCCAACAGCGTCTTGCCATCGGTGGGCACCAGGAGGGAAGTGACTGCGGTGAGCGTGTATTTGAGCGTCTCGGGCCGCCCAAGCGGGACCGCGTCGAGTTCAGCAAGCCCGGCAGCAAGCGCGTTGCGTCGCTGGGACAGGGTGGTGACCAACACCTGGTCCACCTGAGAGCCCTTGTTCACCGGAGCGGGTTCAGCCGCGGCGATCCGGGTCAGTGCGCTATTCAGAGCTTCGACCTGATTGTGTAAGTAAGTGTGGAGGCGCTGCCGGGAGCCTTCGGGGTCGGAGACGTCAAGATTCGGCGGGGATCCCGTGCCTTGGACAACGGGCAGCAGCGCACGGCAAAGTCGCTCACTCCACGCCACCGTCACGGGCGTGGAGGATGCTGAGCGCAGCGCGGTCGGTCCCCAGCGTGCCGGGTGAGAGCCGGTCGTTCGCTGTTGGAGCAGGCTCCGAGCAAGGTAGCCATGAGCACCGCCGCCAGGACGACACTGGACTTCATCGGCAAAAGCATTTGCCATTCCTGTCTGGACGGCCCCCGGGCCATGTGCCACCGCACGGATGTGATTTTTCACCAGCGTGCGTTCCCAAAGCCTGGTCCCGAAGGCGTGAGAAGGGGGGCGCCTGAGCCGACCCGTCAGGACCACCAGACGGCTGCACTGAGGCTCGTCGACCCCTTCGCCGGCATCGGAAGTCCGCGATGAAGCGATGCTTATGGGCCGGCAACGTTGCCGCAGTGGGTCACCTCATGGTCCAGGACGGGGCGGTCGTACCGGGCGTGTCTGCGACCACGACCGTTGGCTGGCTCTCCCTGGCGAGAAGTGCCTGTTGTGTGGACGCCCAGTGCGACGCGCCGCCGATATCGTGGATGAGCTGGTGGAGGTGGTCATCGACGAAGGCGGCTCGATCGAGCACGTCTCCGCGGACACCGCCCTCAAGGAGTATGTGGTTGCGGCCTCCTTGCGCTTCCCGCTCCCGCCCGAGCCGCACCAGCGACATCCGGGCATTGAGCAATGCGGCGCAGCCGCCATGCCACGACAAGGAGCAGGATGCCCGAGACCAGGGCGTAGGCGCCGAGCATGATGGTGAGCACCAGCGCGCCCGATAGGGGCCAGATCAAAATCAGGATGCCTGCGATAATGCCGGCGAGCCCGGCCAGCGCCATGAAGAATTCACCACGAATGAGCTTTCGTAGCCGCACCGCCAGAACGATCTCGGCGACGCCGACGGCGATGAGCAGGGCGGCGGCCAGGATAGTGAGTGCGAGGATCGTGATTCCCGGCGACAGCACGGTGACCACTGCGGCGGCGATCCCGAGCAGACCGGCGAGCAGCGCCGGGACCCAGTCCCGCCAGCTGGCGTGGGCCCGTCCTTGCCGGAAGGCGCTGATCAGCAGGAAGACGCCATCCAGCAGCGCCCACGCGGCGAACAGTAGTGCCAGGGCAAGGACAGTGATGCCCGGCCAGACCAGTGCGGCGATCCCGAACAGGATTGCCAGCACACCGCGTAGTGCCATGAGCGGCCACATTGTTTTCGGGTCGATGACCAACGTGATCCCGGCCGCGGTCGTCCCGGGAACCGTTCCATTACTGTGGGACATGCTGTGCTCCTTGAGCATCCGGATCAGCAGACTGGTTGGGGTAGGACGTGCCGGGCAGCAACGGCACGTCGCGCCGCCGCGCTTGATGTGTTTCTGGATCAGAGACAGGCTGCCGCGGCCCGCGGTCGTCTTCAGACGGCACCGGGATGAAGCGCCGTGCAACCGGCGTTCCGGTCACGGCGCGGTGACACACGGGGCACAACGGCGCCCCGTCGAGGGTGTACGGGGAGGGGGTCGGGACGTCGTTGGTCGAAAAAACCTCCCATATGTCGGCGTCGACGTACAGCACGACGTCGGACTGCCAGTGCGATTCCGGACAGCGGAACTCCACCCGTTCCACCGCAATGTCTGTGATCATTTGGGTAGCTCCGTGGGTCAACTGGCGGGTAGCTCACCGAGCGTCACCGTGACGGTCGTGGCTCCCCCGGGCGGCCGGATGAAAGTGATGCGCACGGTGTCACCGGGCTTGTACATAGCGAGCACCTCCTGCAGCTGCTGGGCCGTAGTGACCTCGGCGTCACCGACCTTGACGATCACGTCCCCGTTCTCCAACCCGGCGTTGGCCGCCGGTCCGCTGGGCACCACACCGGAGATGCCAACCCCGACCGGCTTGCCACTCAAGTCGGTGACCGTGCTGACCGACACGCCCAGCGCCGCGCGCCTCGAGTTGACCACGCGGCCGTGCGTGATGATCTGACTGGCGAGGTCGGTCGCGGTGTCGCTGGGGATCGCAAAGCCGATACCAGGCGCGGTTCCGCCGAGCACCGGATTGACGGCGGCCAACGTCGGGATGCCAATGACCTCGCTGCTCAGGTTGACCAGCGCGCCGCCGCTGTTGCCAGGATTGATTGGAGCGCTGGTCTGGATAGCTGACCGCAGCAACGCACCGGACTGTTCCCCTTCGGGCGGCTCCTGGACGGTCCGGCCGAGTTTCGAGACCAGCCCCTCGGTGACCGTGGCCTCTAGGCCAAATGGGTTGCCCATGGCGAGCACGATGTCGCCCACCTCTAGCGTGGATGACCGCCCGAACCTCGCCGGCTTGAGGCTCGGCGCTCCCTGAACCCGGATCACCGCGACGTCCTCGGGTGGGTAGGAGCCCACCAGGGTGGCCGGGAACTGCTGAGCGCCGGTGGAGGCCCGAACCTGGAAGTCGGTGGACGTGCCGACCACGTGCGCGTTGGTGATGATGTTGCCCTTGTCGTCAAAGACCACTCCAGAGCCAATACCGGTGTCGCTGGTGATCTCCACGATGGCCGGCAGGGACTCCTTGACAACCCGGGTGAAATCTTGCTCCAGGGACTGCCCGACACTCCCACCAATGGACCGTGGGCTAAAGCCGTCGGCCCCCGCGCCGGTGCAGCCGGCGGTCGTGACCAGCACGATCACCAAGCCGGCCAGGGCCCGTTTCCGATAAGCCCGGACCCTAGCCTGGCCACTTGTCGTCAGCTCACGGATGGCACAGGGCACCACGACCTCCTCCACCCTTATCGGCCTTATCGGCGATCGATACGGCGGCCATCCTGACCGCAGTTGTAAGGGGCCGGCTTCGGCCTGAGCGGTGCAAATCTCCCCCGGACGTGCATCTGTTGGAGCAGCAGGAGCACGCCCACCGTCCCGCGACAAGCAGGCGGCCAGCGTTGACCTGGTGGGGCGACCGGCGCGGCGAGATTGAACCTGCGGGGACGGTTCGGCGTGCCTAGCAGCGTGGCCACCATTGGTGACAGCTTGAACCAAGCCGCGGGCCAGGCCAGCGGGGAGCGCTCCGATGAGCGGGGATGATGGCATGGGCCCTCCGGCGGGTGTCCCGGTATTCGAACGGTTCTTCCGGGCGGTCGCGAGCATCCAGACCGACAAGAGCGACTTGCGGCGGTTCCGCGACTTCGTCGATCAGCAAATTGACGACATCGCCATTGCTGGGCGCAACTCGGCCAGGTGGAACGGTCGGGATGTCGTCGCGCCGCAGGATCTGCCGATCACCAAGGGTCTTCAGGAACGGATGCGCGAATTTGACAAGCTCGATGAGGCCGACGAGATACGCGAGTTACTGCGCCAGGAGGTGCGGCGGCCGCCTTCGGACGTCACATTCGACGGGGAGACCGAGCAGCTGCTGCCCGAGTTGTTCGGAGGGCTGAGCGTCGCGCTGGCGCGGTCGTTCCGGGTGATCGACCCGAAGTTGACCCACCCGGCGACTGCGCATTGGGAACGAGCCTTCGACCTGTTCAGGCTGATCTACTGATGCCTGGCCTGCGATCATTCGCGATCCACGAGGTCAACCCGCTGGTGGCTGAATCTGCGTCCAGCCTACCGTTAAGCGTCCAAGAGGCGTGCTGTACCCACGGAACTCGGATGCGACTGACGGGTAACAACGCAGGCTATGTGATCAGCTTCCCGATACGCGAGCCGATGCTAGCCCTTCATCGAGGCCGGGAGCTCGACATTGGCCCCGGGAAGGCTATGGTATTCCGGCCGCTCGCCGAAGTAATGATGATGACTGACGACAACTTTGATGTCCTCGTCGTCCGGATCGACGCCGCTGCGCTGGAGGACGCGCTGGAGGCTCGGCTTGGGTATCCCGTGCGCCGGCCACTGGCCCCGACCCTGGATCTTGGCACCGCGGCGGCGCGCGGATGGGCTGCGTCGCTTCGGCATATCGTCGACGCCGCCGTACCGGGCGGGCTTCTGGGGAACCCGATGATCGCCGAGCCGCTGCAGGACTCGCTGTTGGATGGGTTCGGGCCATCGACCACCCGTACCGGGAGCTTGGACGCACCCGTGCCGTCGTGGGGGCCACGCACGGTGCGTCGCGGCGTCGACGTGATTGAGGCCTCCCCGCAACAGCCATTCACCATGGCCGCTCTCGCGGCCGACGCCGACGTGAGCGTACGGGCGTTCGAGGAGTGCTGGTCGCGGCACCGGGCGCCAGCTCCATGTCTATCTGCACGGGTCCGGCTCGCTCGCGCACCCCTCGACCTGGAAGAGCACGCTCCAGGGGAGACGACGGTCGCGGCTACGGCGTTGCGATGGGGCTTCGCGCGGTCTGCGCAATTCGCGACTGGCTACGCCAGGCGCTATGGCTTGCCCCCAGGCCAGACCCGGCGAGGACCGGCTTACGCCTGAGCGCCGATCAACTGAATTCCCGGCGGCTCAGGTCAGCGCTGACGTCGGGTGAGCCGATCGGTCAAGGAGGAGTGACAATGCCAGACTCGGATCCTTTGCAGTGCGTAGCGATAGTTCCTGGCCCACCGAAGCTAACCACACGCAGCTACTGATCGCGCAGCAAGAGACCCTTGATACGCCGAGGCGCCCGTACGGTCTGGCTGCCCGCGTGCTGTTTCGCGCCCTCGACGCGGTGTACGGGCAGGAACGCACGTTGGGCAAGTTCAAGGTCCTCGAGCTAGTGGCCCGGGTGCCCTATCAGTCGTGGGAGCAGGTTGCTTACGTCGCCATCACCCATGTACATGAGAAAACCGGGATAGCTCGCGGCATCTATCAGCGGGTGGCGGAGTCCCGTGCGCAACAAGACAACGAGCAGTGGCACCTTCTTATTCTGCAAGAGATGATTGACAACATCAGAATCGTCACCGGCAGAACTATAAAGTTCTACTGGCTACCGCAGATACTTGCCTTTGCCTACTATCAGCTGTCGTGGTTTCTGTTCGTAGTCCGACCGGACTGGTCCTACCTGCTCAACGCAGATTTCGAGGATCACGCCGAACATGAGTACATGGAGTTTGTCGCCGAGCATCCGGAGTGGGAGCGGACTCCGTTCGAGTCTGCATTCGCTGACGACTACGGACACTTCGACTCACTGGCCGACCTGTTCCGTCAGATAGGTCACGATGAACGAGTGCACAAGCTGGAAAGTCTGAGTCGGCTCAGACGACCCCGGTTCCCCTGACACCAATTGATCTTGTGTACATGGTGGACTTGGGAAACCGCAGCCGCTCGAGCGTGTCGCCGGAGACCGGCGCATGGCGCAGCGCCCGCGGAGTACTACCGCTCGACGTTCAGCGGGCGGGCCACGTCCTGGAACCTGCGGGACCAGCACATGGTCGACACCCTCGACGCGCTCAGCAGGCACCTGAGCCAGCACCGGGGTGAGCAAGCGAAGATTATGGTCTGGGCGCACAACTCTGACCTCAGCGACGCCAGGGCGACCGAGTCTGCCGCCCGCGGAGAGCTGAACGTGGGCCAGCTGGTCCGGGAGCGGCATCCGGGCGATTGCCGCACCATCGGCTTCACCACCTACACCGGAACGGTCACTGCTGCCGACGATTGGGGCGGGCCCGCGCAGCGCAAGTGGGTGCGGCCGGCGCTACCCGACAGCGTCGAGGAGCTGGGTCATGAAGTGGGCGAGAAGGAGTTTCTCCTCTCGTTCTGCGCTGCGCCACGGGCCGCTGAAGCGCTGCGAGTGGCACGCCTGGAGCGGGCGATCGGGGTGATCTACCGGCCGGAGACCGAGCAGCAGAGCCACTACTTCCGAGCGCGCGTGGCGGACCAGTTCGACGCCGTCATCCACATCGACGAGACACGTGCCCTCGAGCCGCTGGAACGGACAGCTCGCTGGGAGACTGGTGAGCTTCCAGAAACCTATCCGTTCGCTGTGTGAGAGCCCTGCGCAAATCCTGCATGGCCCCGCGGCTACGAGTTCCGGTCGCGGTGAAGGAGCCGGCGGAGTAGCCGGGGGAGCTTGCTCGACTTGTGGTCGGCGTCCGAGCGGTTTGGATCATCGTCTCTCGATTCGTCATCAGCTCGGGTGCCCCCTTCGGGGTAGGGCATGTCATAGTGCCGGTAAAGCCGTTGCTCCTCGTCGCCCGATAGCTCCTCGCCGGCCTCGATCGAGGGCGCGTCACGAACCTCATCACTGTTGACCGAGACTTGTAGGTCGTCGTCGGTGCCTTGCAGCCGGGCTTCGCGCAGCGGCACGAATGACAAGCGCATGCCGGCTGGGTCTGTATATACGAGCGCCCACACGGGCTCGCCATCGGCACGATCGATGTAGAACTCCTCGATCGTGCCGATCACATTACCGTCCTGGTCGTAAAGAGAGCGGCCCTGATAGGTGATCCACTCGATGGCCTGCGTCATTGCCGTCCTCCTGCAGATTGCGCTGGGTCAAGTGCTTGGATATTGCTAGCTTGGCAAGCGGACAGGTGGTGCTCCCGGGCACAGCGGGTTCAAATCGCCCCCTCCGGTTCCACCTGCGGGTGCAAGTACAGTGCTTCACTCGTCGTTGCCCAGTGGGCGTGCTCGTCCATCGGCCGCTCGTCGTCGGCCGTCCTGGGAGGTGAGCTGAGTCGAGCCAGTCTGCGCTCAGAGGCCGAGGACGCGGTGCCAGCGAAGCGGCACCATAGCTGCGATGTCCAACCTGTGGGCCCTGACCAGCGCATCGACTCAGCGCCCGCGAAGACGCATAGGAGCACGAATTGATCGAGGTTAGCCAGTCGGTGTCGACCAGCGCCGACCGGGTTTTCGCGGTTCTCGCGGATGGCTGGCTGTATCCGCTGTGGGTGGTCGGGGCAACACATATGCGAAATGTGGATTCGGGTTGGCCCGCGGTGGGCACGCGCATCCACCATAGTGTAGGTCCGTGGCCGCTGAACGTGCACGACGTGACCAGAGTCATTGCTGTCGAACCAGATCGAATGCTTGAGCTCGACGCACGAGTGTGGCCTACCGGAGCTGCCCGAGTACGACTAACGTTGACGCCAGCGGGTGACAATCATACCCAAGTGACGATAAGCGAAGTCTTCGACCGTGGCCCCGTCGGATGGATGCCCACACCATTTCAGGCTGCCCTGATGCGTCCCCGCAACCTTGAGTCTTTGCGCCGGCTCGCCGATATCGCCGAGCACCGCGATGTGGTGTGCAAACCCGTCGACGCCTGACAGCGCTATCCCATGAACGCTCTGAACCTGTCATCCATCGTCGGGGTCATGTCGTGGGAACTCGGTGTGGACTCCCTCGTCGTGGTGGTAAGTGCGCTCCTTGGCGTAGGCGTCGTAGGCCCGGTAGTCGGCGTCGGTGGCGGGGATATCGAGCTGCCCGATCGAGTTCGTGCTCAGCAGCGGAAAAAAGCTGGTCACCCTGCCGAACACGTCGCATTGCAGGCTAGATGGCAGGAAATAGCCGAGCAGGGTGACGAAGATGAGAAGCAACGGAAACCGAGAAGAACGCCCAAAGGCGATCTGGACAGCCCGACTGGTCGATTCGTCCTCGACGAACTTGCGGACCACCGCGATTGGCACGCCCAGTGCCGGGTGCCGTCGTTGATAGGAGTCCAACCGTTCGAGCTTGCCCCGCACGACGCCGGTGATACTGTCCTTATCGTGTCGGCTCATGGATCGTTCAGGTCTGGTCGAGGCGCGGGAAGATCACTTCCCGCGCGAGGATCACGACTGCTGCGGCGAGGGGAATTGCCACGATCGCACCCACGACCCCGAGGAGTACGCCGCCGAGCAGCACCGCGACCACGGTCAACACGGCGGGCACCTCCACCGCCTTGCCGATGATTTTCGGCACCAGGAGATAGTTTTCGGCCTGCTGGTAGACGATGTAGAAGCCAGCGGTGGCCAGGGCGACCGGCAGGGACACCGTCAGCGCTACCAACGAGACCACCACCCCGGCGATCGTCGAGCCGACGACCGGGATCAGGCCCAGGACCGCCACCAGAGCGGCCAGCGCCAGCGGGTAAGGCACTCGGAAGATCAGCAGCCAGCCAAACGTTGCGGCCCCGGCGATCAGTGAGATCAGCACGTTGCCCAATACGTAGTGGCCGACCTTGGCGAAGATGGCGTCACCGATCAGGATTGCCCGGGGCCGCCGGGAGTGCGGCAGCAGCCGGTACAGCGTGGTGCGCAGCTGCGGCAGCGCGGCGAGGAAGTACACCGTCAGCACCAGCACCAGCAGCGTGCTGGCCAGCGCACCCAGTACCAGCCGCCCGGCGCCGAACAGCCCACCAACAATATTGGACCCGACCCCGCTGATGGCCTGCTCGAGGCGCTGTTGCAGCTGCAAGCGACCGGTGAACTGGCCCAGTACCGAACTCTGGCTTTGCAGAGTCTGCAGGTAGCGCGGGGCCTGCTGGACGAACCCGCTCACCTGAGCTACCAGAGGGGTGATGGCGGCGGCGAGAAATCCGCCGATCACCGTGAGCAGGCCCAGGCAGACGGCGGCGACCGCGGCCCCGCGGACCAGTCCGCGCCGCGCCAGCAAGGAAACCGCCGGTTCCAGGCCTACCGCGATGAAAAACGCCAATCCCATCAGCACCAGCACCTGGCGGGCGGTCACGAGCAGCACAACAACACCTACCGTGACCGCCACCCCGGCGGCCGCGGTCATCCCGATCAAAAACGGCGAGCGACGATCGAGCGGCGCGCCTGGTTTTCCCAGGGGCCACTCGGCGGTGCGGATAGTCGCAGCGACCGCTTCGGCCTCCGCGACCGGTCCCTCATGCTCGGTGTGGGGTTGGGCCACCAGATGGTGGTGGGCCACCGCGGCACCGGCGCCATCCCCACTGTGCGATGAACCCTCCATCTCCGTCCGCTTGCCTTCCCTTTAGCGCCGCTACGGGGTTGCGCACCCCGAATGGGAGTAACCCCACGTTCTCAGACCAGCCGCGGGTGCGCCTCCTCCCGCCGGTACCAACCTCGCGCCCACAATCCGCCTCGCAGGTCCAACGGCCCCGAGGGGCTATTTCCCCTCGCCCCGCGAGGCCGAAGTATGGCCGACCGATTGGCCCTCCGAGGGGCAAGCGCCGGGCGCCGCCCCAGGGCACGCTGGGCACTGGTAGCAGCTCTCCGCGTTCGGAGCGCCTACCACCCGCAGGGAAGAGCACACCATGGACGACCAGAAGTTCTTGAACACCGTCGCGCAACGGGCGTGGACCTCCACTGACCA
>DASQVB010000042.1:0-3030 GCA_035640975.1 Pseudonocardiaceae bacterium | reverse complement strand
AGCGCAGAAGGTTGGCGGTTGTCCGCCGCGGTGCACTCAGCGCTTGTGGTCGACGGCGAGCGCCTGCACTTTACGGTGCATGGCGCCGCACGGAGTGGCTCACCGCGACCGGAGACGCATTTCTGGCCGCGTTACTGATGCCGGCGATGGCCCTGGGAGGAGCTGGTGATCGAGTGCCGGTCTCATCCCGACTGCGCAGGTCGGCGCGAACCGTATGGACATCTACACCGGCTGGTGGGGTGACCGCCACCGCGTGATCCCACTGCGGTGCGCGGCCCCGGTCTCGCCGGTCAACCACGTCGGCCCCGGGGTGGTCGGACTGTTTTTCACCGGCGGCGTGGATTCGTTCTACAGCCTGCTCAAAGATGTTGAGCTGTCCACCGACGCGGGACACGAACCGGTGACTCATCTGTTGTACGCTAACATTGGAGCCCACCACGGCCGCGCGTATGGCCGCCTGGTGGGTCGATTGCGCCGCGCCGCCGAGGAGACCGACCGCCAGCTGGTCCTTATCGACACTAACGTGCAGTCGCTGACCGATCGCGCGGTCTACTGGCCGGATTATTACGGCGCTGCGCTGGCCAGCGTCGCCCTGGCACTGCAAGGGCTGTTTGGCCGGTGTTTGATCGCGGCCAGTGACCACTATCGGCATCTTCCGCCGCTGGGTTCGCACCCGGTCGTGGACCATCTGTGGTCCACTGAGAGGCTGGAAATCGTCCACGACGGTGCCGAAGCCACCCGTACCGACAAGGTCGTCCGCCAGATCGGGCGGTCAAGGCTGGCTCTGGAGACCAAGCGTGTGCTGGCGCGGCGAACCCGCGCACAACTGCGGGATCTGCGAGAAGTGCCTCCGCACCATGGTCGCCCTGGAGATGGCCGGCACCTTGGATGCGTGCACGACCCTGCCGCGCACGCTCGACATCCAGGCGCTCCGCGACGTGCACATGCCTGGAGAGCCGGAACGCGACGCGATGCGTTCGGTGGCGGCCGACGCCACAAGCCGGGGACGGCACGACATCGTCGAGGCCATCGAGGACGGCCTGCGGCGGTACGCCGACACCCCGAATGCTCGTAGCGGTGGCCCATCATCCGTGCCCTCCTCCCAGGTGAGCTATGCCCGGAATCCAGCCCGGACCCGCGGGCCGACACGTCAAACGCCATGAACCTCGGTACCGCCTACGATGGACAGGATCCATACGCCCGACTGGGGAAGAGGGCGCTTGAGGTGCTCAGCAAACTCCTCACCCCAGGCACCTCATGCGCGCTGGTGGACTTCCCCCACCACGCCAACGTCGGCGACAGCGCCATCTGGCTGGGCGAGCGAGCGCTGCTGCGTCGTGCCGGAATACCCGTCGTATACACCTGCGACCTGAACTCTTTCTCCGAACAAGACCTGCTTAACCAGTTACCCACCGGGACCATCCTGATCCATGGCGGCGGGAATCTCGGTGATCTGTGGCCCCATAATCAGGATTTCCGCGAACGGATCATCCGGACCTTCCCCCACCACCGCATCGTCCAGCTCCCCCAGTCGATCCACTTCGACCACCGGGCGAACCTGGACCGGGCACGGTCCGTGCTGAACGCGCACCCCAACCTGACTATTTGCGTGCGCGACCGACACAGCCTGGAGCAGGCCCGTGCGCAATTCGCGGCTCGCAGCGTGCTCTGCCCGGATATGGCCTTCGGCATCGAGGATCGGCCCGACGCTGTTGAATCGGCCGCCTATGACATCGTCTGGCTGGTCCGGACAGACCATGAATCCACACAGCAACCCCTGCCCCAGCTCGATGGCAACGTGCTGGTGACCGACTGGGCGGCAGGGCAGGGAGCATCCCCCGCCTGGACCGCGCAAGCGAACACCGCCACCCAGGCCTATCAGAGCGCCGTCGGTGACCCGGCCGCCTTGGCGGCTGCATCCGACCGACTCGCCGCGCTGCAGTTGAGCCGCGGCTGCCGGCTGCTCGCCAGCGGCCGAGTCGTCGTCACCGACCGGTTACACGGCCACCTGCTCAGCCTCCTACTCGGTCTTCCCCACGTCATTCTTGGCGACCGTTACGGCAAGATCGCGAATACGCGAGCAACCTGGACCTCCGGCTGGCCGGCGACGCGCTGGGCGCGAACACCCAAAGAGGCACTCGCACACGCGCGCGACCTCGCCGCCGCCAGACCACCGGGTAATCGATCCCCAACGAGAGCTCAGGAGAAGTGACGCGACGACGAACAAGGCAGAGAGGAGGGCATGGTGCCTCGTTTCCAATAAAGAAGTTCAGCTTCGTGGATAGAGATCCACATCGACAGTGCGGTGTGATCTCGGTATGAGTTAAAACTCCTGGTAAGAAGCGGTCCAAGTGTGGCGCGCCCGAAGAGATTCGAACTCCCAACCTTCTGATCCGTAGTGTGAAGTTCAGCTGATAGGAGTAGCGCTACGTGGCATTTTGCTTACCATGGTTACGCGGTCGAGCACCAGCGGCACCCACACGACTGGAGTTCATGGACAGTCCAATGGACAAGATCCACACCGCGTCGAGGCCGTGCAGTTCGCTAGACTCGACGTGCTCGACGACGCGGACCTGACACCCGCTGGCCTCAGTACCCAAGGGTTCTTAGCAATGACCGACCGAGTGACCGGCATCGGCTGATCCGAAATGGGCCCCAGCCCATCGTGCATTGGGCCACCGGGATGGATTCATCGACACGGCTGCGAAGTCGGCAGTGCGACGAGCGCTGGCGGGTTCATCAGCGCAAGCTGGCTACCATGCAGCCACTACGCTGGCGGGCCTTCCTGGCCACCACCGGGCTAGCGATCGCCGGGGGGTGCGGCGGGCCGGTTGTTGATGACCGTGCAGGGCAACCTTCGGGCACAGCCGCAGCAGGTAACAACGACGATGGCTCTGTGGTCTATGTCGCCCTTGGCGACTCCATCTCCATCGACCACTACGCCGGCGGTGCCGGTCGCGGCGGTGCGAGCCTGCTGGTGCGCAACCGCGACGACGACTTCCCCCAATGGCACGGTCGGGACCTGACGAC
>DASQVB010000041.1:0-3224 GCA_035640975.1 Pseudonocardiaceae bacterium | reverse complement strand
AGGAAGGCGCTGGACGCCGCGACGTCCTGCACGTTCAAAGCGACGGCGGAAGCGGTAATTCGCATGGGTTCTCCTCAAGCGATGCGGTGGCGACACGCCGGCGTGGCCGAACGTCGTACTGAGTATATCGTACAATGTACGAGATGCCACCATGTTCCGGTGTCCATCGAACGCAGCAGCGCCGGTGATCCGACTCGCACTCTTGAGCTGCTCTGGCGAGTGCCCGCCCCGGCAGCGCGCCGCGGGCCACGGCAAGGTCTGAGCATCGACGTTGTGGTGAGCGCGGCGACGGCTGTGGCGGACAGCGAGGGCCTGGCAGCCGTGACGATGCGGCGCGTGGCCCAGGCGTTGGAAGTGGCGCCGATGACGCTGTACACCTACGTCCCGGGCAAGGCCGAACTGTTGGATCTGATGCTCGACGCCGTCTACGTGCAGATGCCCCGTACCGGCACGACTGGGCAGCCGTGGCGGCAGCGAGTGACCGCCGTCGCCGAGGAGAACAGGGCGTTGTTCGAGGCGCACTCCTGGGCGGCCACCGTCTCCACCACCAGGCCGCCACTCGGTCCGGGGCTGATGGTCAAGTACGAGCACGAGCTGTCAGCGTTGGACGACCTCGGTCTCGACGACGTCGAGATGGACGCCGCACTGACCTATCTGCTCAGTTTCGTCCAAAGCTGCGCCCGCGACGCTACCGCCGCCCGCATCTCCCAGCAGGACAGCGCAATGGACGAGGAGCAATGGTGGGCGGCCAACGCACCGTTGCTTGCCAGGGTGCTTGACACCGATGCCTATCCGATAGCTGCCCGCGTCGGTGCCGCGGCTGGTGCCGCATATGGCAGTGCGTACAGCCCCGAGTACGCCTACGAATTCGGTCTGCGTCGTGTCCTCGATGGCCTCGCGGCCCTCATCGAGTCGCCGGATCGCGATTCGGCTCCGAATGGCGATTGAGCCGGCACCGCTGTGCGCGATTCGGCTCCGAATGTCGCACGGGATGGGTCGGTTAGTGGGTGAGTACGTCGGTGAGCGCGTCGATGCCATAATCTAGCTCGTCGCGGGTGATCACCAGCGGCGGCGCTATACGCACCGTCGTGGAATGGGTCTCCTTGCAGAGCACGCCGCGGGCCATCAACGCCTCGGTCACCATCCGTCCAGCGGGCCCCCCGGCAGCGATGTGCACTCCGGCCCACAACCCCCGGCCGGTGACCCGCGCGATCCCGTGCCCGATCAGCTCAGCCAGCCGGTTGTGCAGGTGTGCGCCCAGTTCTCGTGAGCGGACCTGGAACTCGCCGGTGGCCAGCAGTGCGATCACGGCGAGGCCCACAGCGCAGGCCAACGGGTTACCTCCGAAGGTCGACCCATGTTCCCCGGGCCGAAGCACACCGAGTACGGCGCGCCTGCCGACCACCGCCGAGACCGGCACGATCCCCCCGCCCAGCGCTTTGCCCAAGGTGTACAGGTCAGCTCGCACTCCCTCGTGGTCCAGGGCCAGCAACTCCCCGGTGCGTGCGAGCCCGGATTGAATCTCATCGGCGATCAGCAGCGCGCCTGCGTCGTCGCAGGCTGCGCGGACCGCGGCGAGATAACCCGGCGGGGGTACCAGAACTCCTGCCTCGCCTTGCACCGGCTCAACGAGGACGGCCGCCGTCCGGGCCGTGATCGCGCCGTGCAGCGCGTCGAGATCCCCGTACGGGGTCACCACGAAGCCCGGAGTGAACGGCCCGAACCCGGCGCGGGCGATTTCGTCGGTGGAGAAGGAGACGATCGTGGTGGTACGGCCGTGGAAGTTACCGCCTGCCACCACGATCTCCGCGGTGCCGTCCGGGACACCCTTGACCCGGTGAGCCCACAGCCGGGCCACCTTGATTGCGGACTCGACGGCTTCGGCTCCGGAGTTCATCGGGAGCACCATCTCGGTCGCGGTCAACTCGGCAAGTTCCCGGCAGAATGCGCCGAGCAGATCGTGGTGAAAGGCACGCGAGGACAGCGTCAGCCGTCCCAGCTGGTGCATCGCGGCGGCCACCAGGGCGGGATGTCGGTGCCCGAAGTTCAACGCCGAGTAGCCGGCGAGGAAATCCAGGTAATGGCGGCCGGCCACGTCAGTGACCCAGGCACCCTCGCCTGTGGCGATCACCACGGGCAGCGGGTGGTAGTTGTGCGTGCTCCACTGCTCGTCGGCGGCGATGAACCCGGACGTGGCGTGATCTGAAGTGTCGACGCTTGACGTGTCGAGGACGGCCATGGTCTGCGCAAGCGCATCACTGTGCCGGGGTTTCACCGGCTCAACTGGATGGGTGCGTGGACCGTCGTTCCTCGGCTCCGGCGTTGAGCAGGTAGATCTTCCCGCCCTCGGTACTACGCTGGAGGGGCACCTGTACGGACTCTTCGGAATCTTCAGTCATGGTTCGCTGAACCTGCCCGATCGCCTCGGTCAAGAGCTGCTGAGTGGTGACTAGCGCTGTGGTGACTTCGGCGCGTAACGCTTCCAGCGCGGTCACCTGCTCGGCGACCTGGGGGCGCAGCTCGCGCAACGCAGCCTCCTCCCGCTCGACCACGTCGAGCCGGGTTGTCAGCAGCTCGTCGACGGCCTGCAGCATGAGGCACATGCGCACAATGCTGCGCATCTCGCTGCCGCGGATGCGGTCGGTCGCCTCAGAATCACGTTGGGCGATTGCCTGCGCTGCATCCTGTTCGGCGAGTTCCTGCCGCCGCAGGGATTCCGCCTCGAGCTGATCGCAGTGCCGTTTCGTGTGTTCGAAAAGCGACTGGGCTTCGCTGCTGGCACGCGCTCGTAGCTTCATGATCTCTTGGGCGGCGTGGGCTCGCAGCTCGGTGATCTCCTGCTCAGCGAGCGCCCTTTGAGTGGTGATCTCTTCCTCGGCGTTGGCTTTGAGTTCGGCTGCCTCCTCCTCAGCCAGCCGCATGATGCGCTGGATCCGAGCGTTGGCTTCGGCCATCGGCGACGCCAGCAGATGCTCGACCTGCGAGGCCGCCTTGTCAGCCTCCTGGCGCAGGTGCTCGAGTAGCTCGCCCTCCGAGCGAAGATGGTTCAACACTTTGCTGAGGTCAGCGACTTGCGCCAGTGCTGCATCCCGGTCGGCAATCACCATCGCGATTCGGCCCTCGAGCGATTCGAGATGCTCCAGGACCTGCCGTCGGTCGAACCCACGAAGCGAGGTCTCGAACGGCTGGTGCAAGGGAACCAGGTCGTCACTGTCTTGCTGAGA
>DASQVB010000040.1:0-10853 GCA_035640975.1 Pseudonocardiaceae bacterium | reverse complement strand
TGTGGGTGCCGAAGAGGTCATCCACGTCATGCGAGTTGGGCATATTCATGGATCAGCCCCCTGAGTCGGTCACGGCGTTGGACACGTAGGTGGAGTGACGTGGCGGATGGGACAGGCCTGAGTGGGGCTGCTTGGCCCAGCGCGCGGTGCGGGCGATGGTGGTTGAAGTGCACCAGATACTCGCTTAGCACCTGTTCGAGGTGACGGCGGTTGACGATCAGCATTCGATCGAGCAGTTCGCGGCGTGTGGTGCCCACCCATCGTTCGGCGATCGCGTTCGCCCGGGGTGCTCGCACCGGGGTGCGCAGGATGCGGATGCCCTCACTGGCGAACACGGCATCGAAGGCGTCGGTGAATTTGCTGTCTCGATCTCGGATCAAGAACATGAACTGGGCCGCGC
The DNA here is from genome assembly GCA_035640975.1 of Pseudonocardiaceae bacterium. Classification (GTDB taxonomy): domain Bacteria; phylum Actinomycetota; class Actinomycetes; order Mycobacteriales; family Pseudonocardiaceae. Next base: position 10,453 of record DASQVB010000040.1, on the reverse strand, counting down.
GATCACCGAGGTCCATCACGAAGTTGCGCGCTTGCTGCGCAACCCAGCCTCCATTCGGGTTCGCGGTGATGCCCAGGAGGTGGACGCGGCGGGTGGCGTGCTCTACGACGAACAGCACGTACAACCTCTGGAACAGCAGCGTCTCGACGCAGAAGAAGTCCGGGGCGAGAATGCCATGGGCTTGAGCAGCGAGGAACTGTCGCCAGGTGGGTCCATCACGGCGAGGTGCCGGGTCAACGCCGGATCGCTTCAGGATCAACCACACCGTACTCGGCGCAATCTGGTAACCGAGCCCGGCGAGTTCGCCCTGGATCCGCCGGTACCCCCAGGAGGAATTCTCCGCGGCCAGCCGCAGCACCAAGCGGCGCAACTCGGAAACCGTGGAACGGCCGCCGGTGCGGCGGCGTCGCGGCTGGGCCCAGCGTCGGGCCACCAGGTCCCGATGCCACCGCAAGATCGTGCCAGGAGTGACAACCCGATGGAGTCGACCAGCCGGGGACAGCAACCGGACCAGCGCCGCGAACACTGCCCGGTCCGCCCAGGACAGACGTGGCCTGCTCACCTGGCGACGCAGCACCGCCACCTCGTGACGGAGCACGAGGATTTCCGCGTTCTTCGCCCTCGAGTTCCGGACTAGCAGTCCCAGCCAAGCCATAAGCTGCCGGAAGATCAGATACAACAGTCAAACCGCCACGGCCAGCGATCATGCCCGACGACCATCGATCAGCGATAACGCAGGTCACCGACGTGGACGACCTGTTCGGCACCCACAGGCAGAGTTCTCGGTGAAAGGCGGCCGCCTGCGGATCGCAGAGGTGACGCTGCCGACCGCGACGCGAGGCGAGCGGACCCTGACCGTGGGAGCCTGGGAGGGCCAGCGTGGCTGCTTGACGACATCGCTCATCGGGTCGCAGACCGAGCGGCTGGTCGAGGTCTTCGACACCCTCGCCTTCAGCGAGCGCTCGCGCGGGCTGGCGGTCGACTCACCCGTGACTGCACGACCCCGGGAACCCGAGGTCACCACCGAGGTGCCAGGGCTTGGCGTCCTCGGCATCCGGCCCGCCATCTCCAGCGTGCTGGAGCGGACCCCGCGCGCCCGCGGACACCGGACGTCGCACGGAGAGCTATTCAGAATCCGCGCGACGAGCAACGCTCTGACGCTCGTGACGTCCTCGGCCGTCACGGCGATCCAGCCACTCGACAAGGGCAGCCCGGACGAGCTCGTGGGCCTCGCCGAGAGCCTCCAGGTCGAGTGGGCCCCGGCCCAGTGAGCAGCTTCGCGACGGCCCTCGCGCTCGGGTATCTCGCGGTGGCGCTGCTACCCAGCGGCGTCACGCATCTCGCCCGGTTCGGGCTTTTCACGCGGTGGTCCGGGCGCACGGCGTGGTGCCGAGTCGTGCCGCGGCGCCGGTGGCGCTGCTCGTGGCAGTCACCGAGACCGCGCTCGGTGCCGCGGCGGCCATTGCGGCCATGCAGAGTAGCGTGCCGCCCGTTCTGTTTGCGGCCGCCGCAGTGCTCGGTGTGGGGTTCATCCTCTACCTGCGAGCACTGCTGCGGCGCCCGGACAGCGGAGTCGGCTGCGGTTGCACGCCGCTGCCCGCACCGCTGGGGCCCGCGTCGCTGCTGCCCGGCGGCATGCTGGCGGTCATCGCGATCCTCGCGCTAGCGGCCACCGCAACCGGTGCCCGCGCAGCTGACACCACATTCCCCCTGCTCTGGGGGGCGACGCTCGCGCTCCTCGTCGTCCTCGTCCCGGCGTCGGTGCCGCAGCCTGCGACCGAGGGAGGTAGGTGACGGTGTTCGAAACGGAATCGCAACCAGGCGCCGCCTTCGCCGCGCTCGTCGTCACCTGGGTAGCGGTCGTGCTGCTCATGCTCGTGGTGGCCCACCTACACGCCCGGCTGCGCCGGCTCGAACAGGTGGCCCAGGTGCCGCATGGAACCGGGCTCGACACCGTCGGCCTGCGCGCGCAACCCTACGCCGGCCTGGTCGGGCGATCACTGGCCGACTTTATCGGCCAGTCGCCGGTACCGCGCGTGCTGCTGGTGCTCTCCGCGGACTGTGCCAGCTGCCGGCGGCTGCTTGCCGATCTTGCCGATCCGTCCTGGTCCATCCCCACCGTCCTGGCTTGGGCCGACGGCACGCCCAGTGGCGACTTGCCGGTCCCGGCGCTGCCGGACGGTCCCCGGGTGACCGCAGCACTGGGTGTCCGGGTCACCCCATTCGGCCTCGTCTCTGACGACGATGGTCACATCGTCTGGACAGGGCCCGTAACCAGCTTGAACACCCTCGCCGACCGAACGCTGTCAGTCCGCACCCACATCCCCGCGACAGGAGTGAGGCAGCCGTGAGCACCTCCATCGACGAGATCCCGACCATCGAGGACGCCGGGCGGCTCGGGCGCCGGCACAGCGCCAACCCAGCCGTCGCCGAGGCGTACACCATGCCCACGCACCCCGCGAGCGGGTTGCTGACTTCGATGGGCATCGCAAAGGGGCTCGAACTGGCGACCACCTTGCAGCGAAAGTTGTTCCCGAATGCAGAGCAGCTCGCGTCGCTGCAGGCCGCCGGACCGTCCTACACGACGTACTTCGACTGCGGTCCATACAACTACGATGCGACATGCAACAGGCTTGTTTCGGTTTCGCGCCGCACCACATGGACCCCTTCTACTGCGCCACCTGCCCGGAGCAGGCGGCGGACCCCACCAACAACCCCGCGTACAACTGGCACTTCGTCGGCAGCCGCGGCAACACCCAGTACATCGACCGTGAACCAGACGTGTGCGCCGGCAAGGACGCCTGGAAGTGGAAGATCGAGGGCCAATGCGGCAACTGCGCGCAGTCGTCGGTGTTCCGGTGCCATGACGGCTGGAAGAAGTATCCGGACAGTAGCTCCTGGGACCCGACTATCTGCCAAGGCATCGTAGAGTGCGATGGACGGCTGACGACATGCTGAACGAGCTGTCGAACCTGCCGCTGCTCGCGCCGATAGTTGCGACGGGTATCGGGCTGGTCGCCGGGCTGTCGCTGTCAGGATCGGTTTGAAGCCTCAACAGCGCAGCCGTGCTGCTGCCCCCGAAGCGACGCCGGTCAATGCTCGATGCGCGCGTGGTGGCCGCCTACCTGGCGGGGACGGTCTGCGGCGCGGTGCTGACCGCGCTGGTGGCCTGGGTGTTGAGCGGATTCACCGAACCGCTGCCCGACGGCACCCGGCTCGCGTTGCTCGGCGCGGGCGGGGCCGTCCTGTGGGCCGCGAAGCACGGCCCGCTGCGGGAGGTGCTGCGGCTCCCGGAGGCGCGACGCCAGATCCCGGCCGAATTGCGGTATCGAGCTCATCGCCATCAAGGTTGTGCAGCGCGCGGCGAATCGTCGACTCCTCAGGCGGACACTCATCCACCCTCAACGCGGCCAGGACCTGCGTCGATGCGTTCGCCGCCCACTGTCCGATCGCGGTGAATGACCTGCATCCGGCCAGCACCGCGCACACCGCCACGGCCAGGATCGTAGGGAACTCATGCTGAACACCCGAGGATCACGAGGGTCCGACACACTGGTCAACGCCGCCAACAGCTCACACCCATGCCCAACCCGATGGTGGTCAACAGCTTCGACCAGGTAGTCAACAGCAGGCTGAATCGACGATGATGACGCGGCAGGCATGGTCCCTCGTAACGATCAAGGCGTAGGAACCTTGATGATCGTCACGAGGGTCATGCCAGTCCTGTATCTCACGCGGCGTGTCGCCTCTATCGCTCCGGTCACAACCCGCCCAGCCGACCTTGCCGGGGCCCTGCGGTCTGGGCAATCCTCAAACGCGCCGGAATCGGCCCCTCACCACGACGCTCGGGCCCCACCTGGACGGATTTCCTGCGCGGCCAAGCACACGGAATTCTCGCTTGCGACTTCTTTCACTGCGACACCGTGCTCCTCACCAGGCTGTACTGCTTCGCGGTCATCGAACACGTCAACCGCCGGATACACATCCTTGGCGTCACCGCACATCCCACCGCAGACTGGGTCTGCCAACAAGCACGGAATCTGATCATGGACCTCGGCGATCATGCTGCGCAGTTCAAATTCTTGATCCGCGACCGGGACTCCAAGTTCACCAGCATGTTCGACGCGATCTTCGCCAGCGCGGGCATCCAGATCATCAAGACTCCGATCCGGGCGCCCGAGCGAACGCGATTATGGAACGCTGGATCGGCAGTCTCCGTCGAGAACTCCTCGACTGCATGCTCATCCTCAACGCCCGACATCTACGCCGAGTCCTCGCCGAGTACGAACACCACTTCAATACCCACCGCCCACACAGATCCCTCGGCCAAGCCGCGCCGCTACGAGCACTCCCCCAGCCCGATACCACCGATACCAGCGATACCAAGATTATCCGACGTGACCGACGCGGTGGCATCATCCACGAATACATGCACCGTCGCGTAGGACGGCGGGGTTCGGGCACCCACACCGCTGGCGGCTCTTCCGCGGCACAGGCCGCCGCGGCTGTCGCGGGCGCGGCCCGGTCCGGTTCCGCGGAGCCAAGTCGGATCCATTGAGAGCAGGTCGACCTGACGGGTCACCCGGACCGGTGCGTGTCGCATGCGGTTGCGGTTTCAAACTAGTGGGTGGGAGAGGAAGAACCAGATGGCTGATGTACGTCCTGAGAAGGCGTCGCGGGCGGCCGACGACGAGCCGTCCCCGCAGCTCGGCACCATCTTCTATGTCACGGTTGGCATCTCGGCGGCCTTCGTGCTGGCCGGGATCCTCTTTACCGAGCCGTTCGGAAACGCCCTCGCCGCGGTCGTGGATCAGATCATCAACGGTCTCGGATGGCTCTATCTCCTCATCACTACAGTGTTCCTCGTCTTCGTGCTGTATCTTGCCCTCAGCCGTTTCGGCAGGATTCGCCTTGGGGGGCGCGACGCGAAGCCCGAGTTTGGCCTCATCGCGTGGTTCTGCATGCTGTTCCAGGCGGGAATGGGGATCGGGCTGCTTTTCTGGGGAGTCGCGGAGCCATTGCTGCACTACCGCAATCCGCCGCTCGGCCTGGCGGAGCCAGGTACCCCCGAGGCGGCCGACCTGGCCATGCAGTACGCGCTGTTTCATTGGACGCTGCACCCGTGGGCGATCTACGCCGTGGTGGGGCTTGCAGTCGCGTACTTCAGCTTCAACAAGGGAGTGAAGAGCCTGCGAATCAGCTCAGTGCTCCGGCCGCTGATCGGCGATCGCGTCGAAGGACCGATCGGCAAGGCCGTTGACGTCCTCGCGATCGTCGCGACGTTGTTCGGTGTCGCGGTGTCCCTGGGCCTCGGGACGCTCCAGATCAACGCGGGGCTCGGCGCGGCCTTCGGCCTCCCGAGCGGGTTGGTACTGCAACTGGCGATCATCGCCGTCACTGCCGCGGCGTATCTGCTCTCGGCCTCAACCCCGATCGAGAAGGGCATTAATTGGCTGAGCCAGGCCAGCATGGTGCTCGCTGTCATCCTGCTGCTGTACTTCCTGGCCGGCGTTGGACCCACACTGCTCGTGCTGAACACCTTTACCCAGGAGATTGGCGGTTACCTCGCCAATCTCATTCCAATGAGCCTGCGCACCAGCGCCTTCGAGCCGACCTCATGGCTCGGCGACTGGACGATCTTCTTCTGGGCGACTTGGATCGCCTGGGCGCCGTACGTGGGTGCATTCATCGCTCGCATCTCCCGCGGTCGCACCATTCGGCAGTTCATCCTCGGGGTGCTCATTGCGCCCAGCTTGTTCACCGTGCTGTGGTTCTGCGTCTTCGGGGCGACCGGGATCGAAGTCGACAACCGGGTGGGCGGCGCGATCAGCGGCCAGGCCGCCGAGGACGAGGCCGTAGCGTTGTTCGCCTTCCTCGGGCAGTACCCGGGCACGCTATTCGTCTCGGTCCTGGCGATCGTACTGATCTGGATCTTCTTCGTCGCCGGTGCCGACGCGGGAACCGTCGTGTTGGGCAGCATGTCGGGAGGCGTGCTCAACCCGCGGGTGACGGTCAAGCTCACTTGGGGTGTGATCATGGCAGCGCTGGCGGCGATCCTGCTCGCGGTGGGCGGGCTCGACGCGCTGCAGAACGGCGCCATTCTGGCGGCAACGCCGTTCGGCATCCTGATGCTCGCCATTTGCTGGTCGCTGCATCGCGCGCTGGCCCATGATCCCCCTGATCCGGCGACACCCATGGCCGACGGAGGCTGAGCGATGGGCGAAGAGCTTGTGAGTGCCGAATAGGTCATCCAGGTCATGCGACGTGGGCGTATTCGTGTATCAGTCCGCCGAGCCGATCGCGGCGTGGGAGGTGCAGGTCGGGGGATGCGGGCGAGGGCAGTGGTCTAAGTGGTGCTGCTTGAAGCAGTGTGCAGTGGGGGCGATGGTAATTGAGGTGGGCTATGTACTCGGTTAGGGCGTGTTCGAGGTGACGACGGTTGATGATCAGCATTCGGTCGAGCAGCTAGCGGCGGACGGGTGCTGATCCATCGCTCGGCGATCGCGTTTGCCCGAGGCGTCCGCACCGGTGTGCGCAGGATGCGGATGCCTTCGCTGGCGAACACGGCATCGAAGACGCCGGTGAACTTGGTGTCGCGATCCCGGATCAAGAAGGTGAACTGAGTCGCGCGGTCGCCGAGGTCCATCAGGAAATTCCGCGCCTGCTGGGCGACCCAGGCACCGTTGGGGTTCGCTGTGATGCCGAGGAGGTGGACGCGGCGGGCGGCGTGTTCGCCGACGAACAGCACGTAGAGCCGGTGAAATAGCAGGGTGTCGACGCAGAAAAGTCGGTGGCGAGAATGCCGTGTGCTTGGGCGGTCAGGAACTGTCGCCAGGTGGGGCCGCTGCGACGCGGTGCGGGGTCGATGCCGGCTCGCTTCAGGAGTGACCATACGGTGCTGGGCGCGATCTGGTAGCCGAGTCCGGCGAGTTCGCCGTGGATTCTGCGGTACCCTCAGGTTAGGTTCTCCGAGGCCAGGCGCAGCACTAGCTGGCGCAGCTCCGATGCCGTGGACCGGCCGCCGGTACGGCGCTGTCGGGGCTGGGTCCAGCGTCGGGTCACCAGATCCCGGTGCCAGCGCAGCACCGTGGCAGGGGTGACGATTCGATGCAGTCGGCCAGCCTGGGACAGCAACCGGGTCAGTGCCGCGAATACAGCTCGGTCAGCCCAGGAAAGCCGCGGTCTGCTCACCTAGCGACGGAGCACGGCAACTTCGTGCCGCAGCACCAGGATCTCTGCGTTCTTCGATCGTGAGCGGCGGGCCAGCAGGCCGAGCCAGGCCACAAGTTGGCGGAAGATCAGATACAGCAGTCGCATTGCCACGGTGGGCGATCATGCCCGACGGCCACTGCCCAGCGAAGCCGCAGGTCATCGCCGTGGATAACCAATTCGGCACCCACACCCAGGCCCGACCGTCCCGCTGGAAGGCGGCCAGCTCAGTGAGGGACGGCGGTTCATCGTCTGCAACTGCAGCCATGTCGAGATCTCGAAACGCCGCACCGGGGAGCCGATTAGGATCTGTGCGACGTTGTTTCCAGCCGATGTGAAGGTGATCCGGGCTGATTGCGCGCACTGTGCAAGCGGGCGTCCGCCGACCCGGAATCTTCACTCTGCGTTAGCTTCTCTCAAGCTCAAGGAAATGCCATGACGAGGACAGACTTCGCGCCCAAGGAACTTTGCGTGCGTGCCACGCACTTGATGGCCGATGGGTCGCTGGAGGACTTCGAGGCTGTTGTGCACTCTGAGGCCCGTAACCGCGAGGACGTCGATGAGCCACCGGCCAGCCGCGGACGGGGCCCAGCCGCCTTTTACGCCACTGCACTTTGGCTGCGGGAGGCTTACGCCGATCTGCGCTGGGAGATCCATGACGTCGTCGCTGAAGCCGACCTCGTTGTGCTGCACGCCACGATGTCGGGCCGACATGTGCGCACATTCGTTGGTTACGACGCCGACGCGCAGCCTGCACAGGCGTTCCCGCCGACCGGCAAGCGGTTCGCCACCACCCAGACGCACTGGTTCCGCATCGCCGAGGGGAAAATCATCGAGCACTGGGCCAACCGGGATGACCTGGATACTGCGATGCAGCTCGGCTGGACCCCGCCCTCACCCTGGTACCTGGTGCGGATGCTGCTGGCGACTCGCCGAGCCCGCCATGAGGCCGGACAATAACCATCGGCCTGGACGGCATCGCATCGATAAACCTACCGGTCACCATCTACCACGCATCATGGAGTGATTTCGTCGACCGTCAGTGCCTGGACCATGGCCAGCTGCGCCATCGCTTCGACCCGCCATGGACCGAGCCCCTGCGCGGCGCGACCTGGGTTGCCCGGCGCAGAGCAGCGCCGGCTGCGGCCGGTCGGATCGCACGCGGTACGCGTTGACACGCCCAGGGCTCGCACCGGGAGGTGTATGCGCCGGTGTCGCCGGACTGTTCGATGGCGATCGGGGCGATCGCGGCAGCCCGGTCTGCTCGTCCGGCCCCGAACGCGGCGTCGGCCCGCAGCACCAGCGAGCGCGGGTCGTTGGGGCGGCCGGACCGCTCGACGTAATCCTCGATCGCCGTCCAGCGCCGGCGGACCACCGCGGCGCGGGCCAATCGCAGGCACAGCTCGGCGTGCTGGTCGCCGGCGAGTGCATCGAGAGCGGCGCCATCCAGGGCGATGGCGTCACCGGCCCGTCCGATCAGGGTGAGCACGGCGACGTGCCGGCCGCCGCGAGCCGGGGCGCGACGTCGACATAGCTGTGGATCGTACGGAAGCCGTGCAGCAGCAGGACTGGCTCGCCCTCGGGCGGTCCGGCCTCGACGTAGCCGACGTCGAGCACGTCGGTGCGGACGTGCCGGATCGGGCCAGCGTGTCGATCATGGCATCACCGATCGGCGAGGGGGAATGTCTGGTGGCAGCCGAGGCCGAGGGGGTGGGCCGAGTCGCCGGCCTGGTCACCTGGCGTGCGGCCGGGCGTAGGCGAGTAGCGGGCTTCCTCACCTGGCGACGGCGTTGACCGCCTGCATGATCACCTCAGTCACCGCCTGGGGCTGGGAAACCATGATCACATGGGAGCCCTCGACCTCGGTGCTAGTAGCCCCGGCCCGCTCGGCCATGGATCGGACGACGTCGCTGCTGGCGGCCTTGTCACCGGTAGCCACCACCGCCCAGGAGGGAAAGTTCTTCCACGCCGGCGACCCGGTCGGTTCGGAGAACCCCAGCAACGAGACGGGACGCTGGGTGGCAGCCATCACCGCGGCCTCCTTCTCCGGCACGTCGCTGGCGAAGGCGTCGACGAACTTCGCCGGGTCGATCAGGAACTCCGTCTCGTTGCCCTGCCCGGTCGGGTACTGCTGCGTGAGCAGGGCCGAGGTCAAGACGCTGTCCTTGATGCTGGCCGGGCTGCTTGGCGGCCCAGTCACCAAAGCCCTACCAGCGGCTGTGACTGACAGCGAAGCGCGAGCTAGCGTAACGCTGCGGCGCGGGCGGAGTCCAGGGTTCGGCAGAGGCGTGACCGGCCGATTGTCCATTGCGGCCCGAGCTTGTCGACCACGGCCAGTTGGCGCGGTGGTGAACGTCAAGAAACCTCCGCCGCGGACACTACGAACTCGGTGTCGACGTCGACCCGAGACATCAAATCCCCGCAGCCTTCGCCGAACTCGCCCATGCCATCTGATCGAGCGCCATAGCGGCCACTCCTGCCCCACTTTCCATCAACGCAACAATGCCAGACCGGGTGCAGGGGCGGCGGAACGTCGAGGGATACCAGTGCCTCGCGGGGGCTGTTGCGTTGTGCGAAGGCGGGGCAGGCGAGATCGTTAATCCCTACTGGTCAGATCGCCAGGGCCAAGTCGTCGAAGGCAGTCAGGACCCGTAGGTTTACTACTTCCTCGGTCCCCAGTTCGTAGTGGCCGCGGCGGATGTTCTGGATGAACGCGTGCCCGGTACAGATCACTCGAGCGCAGCGAAGTTGTTTGAGACCGCGCATCGGTCGCAGGCGGGACTTCAGCCGTCCGTGGTCGGCTTCGATCGGGTTGTTGGCATATTGCTCGGTCACATGGCACGCGGCGGGTACCAGCTCCTCGAGCACCCGTGGGTAGGCGGGGGCGCGGTCGGTGGTGATCTCGGTCGGCGACGGCCCATGCTCAAGGGCGCGGGTGAAGAATCGGCGGGTGGCCGCCATGTCCCGCTTCTCGGAGACCAGAACGTCGATGACCTGGACGAACTGGTCGATCGCCCGGTACAGATACACCCACTGCCCGGCGATCTTGACGTAGGTCTCATCCACGAACCAGCGATCACCCGTCACGTGTCAGCAGGGTCGTGGGCTCTGTTGCGTAGGCAGGAACAGGCGAAACTAACCGCTGTGCTGCCTTGATTAGATGGCGTGGACGAGTTCTGTGAAGATTGCTGTGAGCGATGCCGCCGATCGATGTCCAGGCCGAGTTCGTAGTGGCCGCGACGGA
>DASQVB010000039.1:0-8284 GCA_035640975.1 Pseudonocardiaceae bacterium | reverse complement strand
ATGCCCGTTCCTAGCAGGTGGTCGTGAGTGGGTAACAGTGTTCTCACACTGTTACCCACTCACGAGCGCGTCAGCGCAGGTGGCAGTCGAACCAGTTGAGCGTGCGGGCCCAGGTTTCGTCGGCGGTGGACTGATCAGTGTCGAGGCAGTAGTGCACCAGGTCGGTGGCCACCCGGGCCGAATGCGCCGCATCCCGCAGCTTGTGCACCTCCTCCTCAGCAATCCCGCTGCCGTCTCCGTAGAGGCCCAGCCAGGGACAGCGCAGCTCGGGAGCCGCCTCGACCAGCGTAGGCAGCATCGGAGCCACCGGCTGCACGACACCGATCCCGTCGACGGTCACCGCAGCACCGACATCACGCCGGGCGGCGACGATGAGCGCCACTGCACCCCCCAATCCGAAGCCGACCACGCCAATCCGGTCGGCAGCCAAACCGTGCTGCTCGAGCCAGCGCAGCGATGCGTCGGTGTCGGTGTCAACGGAGTCTGCGGACAGTCCCGCGACGTAACCGTGCACCTGGTCGGGATCGCCGTCCTCGGGAAGTTCATCGACACCGCAACGGTGGTAAAGGTGCGGGATCACCGCCAGCCAGCCCTCACCGGCCAGCCCCTCGGCGAGCTGCCAGACGGTATCGGTGACGCCGCGGGCATCAGGGACAACGACGATCCCACCACGGACCGCGGATTCTGGTGCCGCGACGGTCAGACGCAGCTCACTACCATCGGAGAGCGGGATCTGTTCAAGGCTACGTTGCGTCATTGCCCATCCCACTACTCGAGGGTGAACACCGGTGACCGGGCAGCGTACCGGCCCATCGAGCGGCCCCCCAGAAGATCACCTATCTGGTGAACCTTTGTGGCAGTTAGGGTGAAGGTCCGTCCCCGGCTGCCGCCATGCGGCCACGGAGAGGAGCCGGAATGACCGTGCGTACCAGGGCTGACCTCGAGTCGTTGCCGGTCTACGTCCCCGGTCGCAACATCCCGGGTGCGGTGAAGCTGGCCAGTAACGAGGTGTCCGAGGGTCCGTTGCCCAGTGTCGCGGCGGCGATCGCCGAGGCCGCCGCAGGCATCAACCGCTACCCGGACAACGGGATAACCGCGTTGTCGGAGCGCCTGGCCGCTCGGCTGAATGTGCCCCAGTCGCACCTCGCGGTGGGCTGCGGGTCGGTGAGTTTGTGCCAGCAGTTGGTGCAGGCCATCTGCGGACACGACGACGAGGTGCTCTTCGCCTGGCGCTCGTTCGAGGAGTACCCGCGGATCACCCAGGTCGTCGGCGCCCGGCCGTGCACCGTCGCGCTGCGACCGGACCACACACACGATCTTCCGGCGATGCTCGACGCGATCACTCCAGCGACCCGTTTGGTGTTCGTCTGCAGCCCGAACAACCCCACCGGCACCGCCGTGCGACGTGATGAGCTGGTCGCGTTCCTGGACGCGGTGCCCGGCGGTGTCCTGGTCGCCCTCGACGAGGCCTACTTCGAGTTCGTCACCGATCCCGCGGTACCCGACGGCGTGGTGCTGGGCCGACAGCGGGACAACCTGGCGGTGCTGCGGACCTTCTCCAAGGCCTACGGCCTGGCCGGTCTGCGGGTGGGGTACTGCGTGGCACCGGAACCGATCGCCGCTGCACTACGCAAGATGTACGTGACGTTCAGCGTCAACTCACTGGCCCAGGTCGCCGCACTGGCCAGCCTCGACGTTGCCGATGAGTTGCTAACCCGTTGCCAGCGGATCGCGACCGAACGCGACCGGGTACGAGCTGAGCTGATCACGATGGGTTACCCCGTGCCGGACTCGCAGGCCAACTTCGTCTGGCTGCCGCTGGGAGAGCACACGGCCGCCTTCGACGACCACTGCCTGGAGCACAAAGTCGTGATACGGGGGTTTCCCGGCGCCGGCGCCCGGGTCACGGTCAGCGATCCGGCCGAGAACGAGGCCTTCCTCGCCGCAACCCGTAGCTTCCGGTCATGACCGACGCCGAGCCCGCCGAGGTTGGGCTGGACGCCGCGCGGCTGCGCCGGATCGACGAGCACTTCGCCCGCTACGTCGACGACGGGCAGCTGCCCGGCTGGCTGGTGCTGGTCAGCCGGCGCGGGAAGATCGCGCACCTGTCGACCTACGGGCAGCGCGACATCGAGGCCGGATTGCCGGTGCAGCCGGACACCCTGTTCCGGATCTACTCGATGACCAAGCCGGTCACCTCGGTGGCCGCGATGATGCTCTACGAGCAGGGCGCGTTTCAGTTGACCGATCCGATCAGCCGGTTCCTCCCCGAGTTCGCCGACATGCGCGTCTTCGTCAAAGGCACCGCTGCCAAGCCGGTCACGGTTCCCGCGACCGAGCCGATCCGGGTCTGGCACCTGCTCACCCAGACCGCGGGCTTGACCTACGGGTTCCACCACGCCAACCCGGTGGATGCGATGTACCGGGCAGCAGGGTTCGAGTTCGTTGCGCCAGCCGGGATGGACCTCGCGGCGTCGTGTGCGGTGTGGGCCACGCTGCCGCTGCTGTTCGAGCCGGGCACCGAATGGAACTACTCGATCTCGACCGATGTGCTGGGCCGGCTGGTCGAGGTGGTGGGCGGCAAGCCGCTGGACGACTTCTTCGCGGAGCGGATCTTCCAGCCACTGTCGATGACCGACACCGGCTTCTGGGTGGAAGAACTTCACGCCGGCCGGCTCGCCGCGCTCTACACCCCGCAACCCGGCACTGGCCGGGTCATGCGGCTGGACGCCTACGGCAATATCGCCCTGCGCAGGCCGGAGTTCCTGTCCGGCGGCGACGGCCTGGTGTCCTCTGCTGGCGACTATCACCGCTTCGCGCGCATGCTGGCGTGCGGCGGGGAGCTCGACGGGGTGCGGCTGCTGGGGCCTCGCACGGTGCGCTACATGACCCGCAACCACCTACCCGGCGGCGCCGACCTCGAGACGTTCGGGCGCCCGTTGTTCGCCGAGGTCGGGTTCGAGGGCGTGGGATTCGGGCTCGGTTTCGCGGTGGTGCAGGACCCGGTTGCCTACCGCACGCTCACCAGCGTCGGGGAGTTCAACTGGGGCGGGATGGCCAGCACCGCATTCTGGGTGGACCCGGTGGAGGACCTGGTCGTGCTGTTCCTCACCCAGCTGGTGCCGTCCTCGGTCTACCCGATCCGCACTCAGCTTCGCCAGCTCGTCAACCAGGCATTGGTGGACTGATCGGCAGCGTAAACACGAATAGTGACTGATTCACTCCTTAGAGTTGGTAACGAGTCTGTTCTGCGCAGCGAAACCCCTAGTGATAGGTACGTGCGGTAACCGGCACGGGGGTTGTAGCGGCAGCTGTTCGACTCGCTCCAGGGGAGGCTTCTGTGTTCGTGCCTGCGCCGTCGTACGGTTCCTTCGCACCGCCGAGACCGTCGCGCCCGATGAACGGCCTTCGTCCTCATCCGGGGGGCATCGCACGCGCCGTACTCAGCCTGCTGACCACGATCGGATTCATGATGTGCGCGGCCTGGATGATCTTTGCCGGGGTGGCCATCGGTGGTGGCCCCGTGCAGCAGGTCGCCGCCACCCCTCCGGTGCGTGCGCTGCCCGCAGAGCCGACTCCGCCTGGCTCCACGATGCCCTTTGATCAGGTGTGGACCACCGGCGACGGCAATACGATCGTCGCGGGGGCACCGAAGATGGACACGTCCGACTCGTCGCTGCATCCGGGCGCGTCGGTGATCCGGGTCGCGGTGACACTCACCAACAACGGCGACAAGGAGTGGAGCCCGGTCTTCACGACGTTCAACGGAACGCTCAACCGCGCGCCGGTGCAGGAGTCCAGCGAGGGCGACTGGAGATACTCGACGCCGATCGCCCCGAACACGTCAGTCACCCTCAGCAAGGTGTTTCTCGGTGGCGGCGGTCAGTTCAGCCTGGCCGTGAGCACTTCGGATGGCGTGGCGTTGTTCACCGGTCGGGTCTGACCCGGCCTGGCATCCGGATGGAAATCTTGGTACCGGCACCGGGGACGGTATCGGCGACCAAGTCGTAGTCATCGCCGAATCTGGCATGCAGCTGGTCATCGATGGTGCGCAAGTTCGCCCAGAGACCAGCGTCCTCGGTGCCAGGGCCGTCGTCCTCGACGGTGATCAGGCAGTCGTCGCCTTCCATGCCGGCGGTGACGGTGACGGTGCCACCGAGCTGTTTGCGTTCGATGCCGTTGCGGACTGCGTTGTCCACCAGCTGCTGAACGGCCAGAAACGGCAACACGACCGGCAGTGTGTCCGGTGCGACCTGCAGCTGCACCTGAAGCCGCTCGCCGAAGCGAGCCTGCTGCAGGGTCAGATACAGCTCGATGTTCTCCAGTTCCTCAGCCAGGGTGGTCTCGGCGACCGACCGGACGGAGTACCGGGCGAACTCGGCAAAAACGATTAGCAGATCGCGCGCGCGGGCCGGGTCAGTGCTGACGAAGGCAGCGATCATGCTCAACGTGTTGTTGAGAAAGTGCGGGGAGATCTGATCGCGCAGCGTCCGCAATTCGGCGCGCAGTCGCTGCACGGCGCGTTCCAGATCAGCGAGCATCTGCTGGTCGGTCACCTCACGCCCGCCCTCTCGCCCACTGAGCACGACCGGCGCCCGGACCGCCGCCACATGCTTGCCGGGTCGCAGACCGCGCCAGGTGGGATGCCCCAGCCGGCCATGCGGCGTCCATTGCCGGTAGGACACCTCGCCCAGCAGTCGCGGCGCCACCCAGTGCACGACCCGCACGGGGTCGCGCGGCACCTCGTCGGCGAAGGGGCTGCTGTGCTGTTCCAGCTGGTTTAACAGGTCGCGCAGTTCGCGCCGTCTCGCGGCGGTGAAACCCGTCCCGACCTGGCCGACGTACCTCAGGCCGCGCTCGGTGGGGACGCCGACGAGAAGGGCACCGATCTCGGTAGCGCGGCGTCGCTCCGGCACCCAACCACCGATGATCACTTCTTGGGTCTGCCGCAGCGTGGTCTGCACCCAGCTGCGGGACCGGCCGGGTTGGTAGCTGGAGTCCGCGTGCTTAGCGATCACGCCGTGCAGGCCGTACTGCGCAGCGGTGTCCAGTACGACCTGGCCGTCGGTATCCGGGAAGTACGGCGGCAGCACCACCGGGCCGCCGGCGAAATCCAGCTCCTCCAGCAGCTCACGTCGGTGTTGGTAGGGCAGCCCGACAGTGGACCGATCATCGACACTCAGCACGTCGAACACGTAGTAGGCAACCGGCGCCCGGCGCAGCATCGCCGACGTCGGACGTTGCACGTTCATCCGCAACTGGAGCTGCCCGAAGCTCGGCCGGCCGCAGGAATCCAGAGCAACGATCTTGCCGTCCAGCAGCATGCGACGCCGGCCGGCGAACGCTTCGAGTTCCGGGTAGGCGGCAGAGATGCTGCGGTGGGTGCTGCTGAACAGACGCATCCGGCCGGGCTGGGAGCAGGCCAGCGAGCGCACCCCGTCCCAGTCGAACTCAAACGCCCATTCCGGCCCGGCAGGCAGCGGCCCCGCGGTCGCCAACATGGGCCGGACCAGGTCGGACATCTCTCCTCCCGATCAGCTGCGGGACTTCTTCGATGCCCGCCGTCCGTTATCACCCTTGCGTTGTTTCGGCACGTCCACCGGCTGCCCACGCGCAGCCTTCGCCGCCTCGACCGAAGCCTGCAACGCCGTGATCAGGTCTACTGACGGCACCGGCTCCGCTGGCGTCGAGGGGGCGGCGACGTCGTGCCCGTTGCTCTTGGCTTCAACGATAGCGAGCAGCGCTTCGCGGTAATCGTCGTGGTAGGCACCGGGCTCGTAGTCGGTGGACATCGCCTCGATGAGGGTGTCGGCCATGGTCTGCTCGGCATCGCTGACTGTCACCTCGCGGTCGAGCACATCGAACTGAGCTTCCCGTACCTCATCGGGCCACATCATCGTCTGCAGCGTGAGCACGTCGTTGCGGGGCCGCAGCACTGCCAGCGATTCCTTGGTCCGCACCGCGATCTTGGCCAGCCCCACTCGTCCAGTGCGCTCCAGCGCGGCGCGCAGCAACTCGTAAGGCTTGCGGCCTGCGGCCTCGGGCTCCAGGTAATAGCCGCGGGCCAGAGACAGCGGGTCGACCTGCTCGGCGGGCACGAAGGCCTGCAGCTCTACGGTCTTGGCACTGGGCAGCGGCAGGTTCGCAAAGTCCTCGTCGGTCAGCACGACCGTCTCACCGGAGGGCAGCTCATAACCTTTGGCGAGGTCGGCGTAAGCGACCTCCTCGCCGCAGGACTCGCACACCCGGCGGTAGCGCACCCGAGCGGCGTCCTCGGCGTGCACCTGATGAAAGGACACGTCGCGGTCCTCGGTCGCCGAATACAGCCGAACCGGGATGCTGACCATCCCGAACGCCAGTGCGCCCTTCCATATCGCCCGCATCACTCCACAGTGCCCGCACTGCGGGCCGTACGTCCAGCCCCATGTCCGGCGTCGCGCTGCCGGAGTCGATGAAGCGGTCGAGGCGCGCCAGGCCGAGGCCGAACGTGACCAGCGGGCCAAGGTAGATCAGCGCCGACGGTGACCTGGACAAGCCCCACCCGCAATCAGCGGGCTAAGCGGGACTATTGGGGTGCCGGTAACCCCGCTCAGCCTACTGCTGCGTTATCACCTTCATACGGTGCGCGGTCGCCCGGTTTGGCCGATTGTGCGGTGACCCCGAGCGGGTGACCCTGCTGGGAGCTTTGCGACTCATCGGAGGCAGACATGGCAGGGTTTATCCAGATCATCGAGTACCAGACATCCCGCATCGACGAGGTCCAGGCACTCATCGACAAGCGGCGGTCCCAGATGGCCGGCGACACCCCAGTGCGACGGGGCACCATGGCCGCCGATCGCGATCGCCCCGGCTATTACCTCACTATCATTGAGTTCGACTCGTACGAATCGGCAATGGAGAACTCCAACCGGCCAGAAACTGGCGAGATGGCCGCCGAGATGGCCAAGCTGTGCGACGGCCCACCGACGTTCTACAACTTGGACGTGCGGGAGACCTGGCAGCCCAGCGGCGCCTGATCTTCATCACCGTGTCATCACCGATGCGGCGTGCGGCTACGATTCGAGCCGAGCTGAAGGATCCGAGCTGCTCATAATATCGGGTATTCGGTGCCCGGATCTGGGGCCAGTTTTAGTCGGCGCGCCAGCATAGAATCGCGTCATGTCGACGGTATCGGTGTGGCAAGGCAGTGATGCCGAGTTGCTCTCCGAGCTGCGCGCACTGGAAAGCCGTTTGCATTCGACGTGGGCGGAGATGTTGTCCGTCATTGCCGAGGTCGATTCTCGCGGTACGGCCGCGACGGTGGGTTATGGCACGACACTGGAGCTGGTGCGGGCGGTTACGCGGGTCTCGGGGTGAGGCGCGGGCCCGAGTCGCAGCTGCCGCCGAGGTACTACCTGGCCGGGAGCTGGGAGGCGCACCGGTGGAACCGCGGCTACCGCCACCGCGGTGGCGGTAGCAGAGCACGCGATTGGCGCATCGGATGTTGCGGTGATCCGCTCGGTACTGGCACGCATCCCCCGCATATCGGTAAGGATCAGCAAGCCGAGGTCGAAGCCGAGTTGGCCCGCCAGGCTCGCACCCTGGATGCCGGACAATTAGCGGTGCTGGGCAAGCGAATCCTGACCTACCTGGACCAGGACGGTCGGCCACCCCGCGACACTCCCGAGACCCGGCGCCAGCTGGCCTTTCGCGACCGCGACGGCGGTTATGAGGTGCGGGGATGGCTCGACCGCGAGGCCGCCGAGATCATCCGATCAGCGCTGAGCCCCCTGACCGCACCCCGTCCGACCACCGACATAGAAGTGGACTTACGAGACGTAGCACAGCGCGATGCCGATGCCCTGGTCGACCTCGCCCAGCGCGCGTTGGGCAGTGGTGAGCTACCCACCGAAGGAGGCGAACGCCCGCAGGTCGTGGTGACCGTGAGCTTGGCCGTGCTGCAGGGCCGGATTGGCTCCGCGTCGCTGGCTTTGGGGGGCCCGCTCAACGCCGACATCGCACGGCGCATCGCCTGATATCGATGTCAAGGTTGCGGAACGTCAGAGTGTGACGGTGATCTTCGAGTCGAAGGAGTTCAGCAATAATCCGCAGCAGTCGTGTGAGGTGGGTAAGCAAGTCGCCGCGGCGGTGGTGATGAATCTGCCGCCGGCAACTTGATACGTCAACGTCCCTTGTCGTAGCCGGCGCGACGCAGCGCGTCGGCAAGTGCGCCGCCAGCTGGTTTGCCGGAAGCCGGTGGGCGCTTGGTGGTCTTGCGTGGCGCGCCGGGCGGCGGCGGCTTGGC
>DASQVB010000038.1:0-3751 GCA_035640975.1 Pseudonocardiaceae bacterium | reverse complement strand
CCCGCCCGCGATAAGCAGGTACCCAGCCGCAGGCACATACGGGAACGCGTTGCGCGGACCGACTGGCCGCCCAGCTCGGGGTCCATCCGCATGAGAACGCCACCCCACGCGTCCACAGCCACAGCATGATGGGTGCCGTGACCAGCATGGCGCGCACTCGCCGCAGGTACCGGCCGTCGAGGTGAGTGAACAGAGCAAAGCCACCGCGCGGTATTCGACTTCTTCCGCGCCGTGTCAGCGCAGCACGTTGCTATCGAGGCAGCTCGGCTCGAGCCAGTGACCGGAGCAGTCCGGGAGTCAGCCGGGAAACCAGCAGGCCGACCTTGGCTTCGGGGGTGACCGGGGCGATTGCAGTGTTGCGCTCGACGGCCCGCCGGATCTGTCGCGCCGCCCGATCCGGGGTGAAGTTGCGGCGACGGTACAGCGCGGTGGCCCGCTGCCGGGCGGTGTGTTCTGCAGTGGTGTCCAGGCCGACGAAGCGGGTGGTGCCGGCGATGTTGGTGTGCACGAAACCTGGGCAGACTGCCACCACGCCGACGTCCTGCTCGGCCAGTTCCGCGCGCAGGCACTGGCTCAACGCCAGCACCGCGGCTTTCGTCGTGGCGTATGCCGGAAGCGTCCGCGACGGCAGGTAGGCGGCAGCGGATGCGATGTTGACGATGGTGCCACCGGAACCGCCTTCGACCAGCAGGCCACCCAGGACGCGGCAGCCGTGGATGACGCCCCACAGGTTGACGTCGATAATCCGTTCCCACTCAGCCACCGTGGTGGCGAGGAACGGCCCAGCCACACCGATCCCGGCGTTGTTGATCACAATGTCCGGCAGGCCGTGCTCTTCGCGCAGCACGGTGGCGAACTTCTCCACCGCGCCGCCGTCGGAGACGTCCACGCGGTACGCATGCGCGCGCACACCCAACGTCCGGGCCAACACTGCGGTGCGCTCGGCTGCCTGCTGGTCGATGTCGGTGGCGACCACTTCAGCGCCGCACTCGGCGAACTCGAGCGCGCACGCCCGCCCGATACCACTGCCCGCGCCGGTGATCACCACGAGGTTGTCCTCGAACCGCCCGCGTCGCTGACCGGTGACCCGTGCGCGGCGCAGCGCTCGCATCTCCGGCCCGCCCTCGGCGTGCTCGATCAACTCGCTCACGCAGCGGGCGACCACATCTGGTTTGGTGCGGGGCAACCAGTGCCCGCCGGGCAGTACGCGTACTGCGAGGTTGCGGGCCCACTGCTGCACATCGGTCTGGAGTGACACCGAGAGGAACGGATCCTGCCGGGGTACCAGGACTTGCACGGGGATGTCGGTGGTCCGGTCGCCGGGTTGGGCTAGCCGGGGCAGCATGTTCGCCCGGTACAGCTGGAGTCCGTGCACTGCGTCGGACACAGCAAGAGTGCGGGTTGGGTCCTGGACAGTGAGTGCGCGCTGCCCGAGTCCGGTACGCCATACCAACTCCGGTAACAGGGGCAGCTGGAAGAACCCGATGTACCAGCTTCTCATCAGCTGGGTGGCCAGTTCGCGCAGCGCTCGCGGCGTCGGGCGGCGTAGCCGCGCCCGGAACCAATGCTCCGCGTGGTCCAGGCACGGCCCGGAGATCGACGTGTAGGAGGCAACCTGGCCGCGCAACCACTGGCCGGTCACGGCATGCCAGGTCTGAACTGATCCCCAGTCGTGGGCCAGCAGATGCACCGAGCGATCCGGGCTTACCGCGTTGACCACCGCAGCCAGATCCTCGGCGAGCTGGTCGAGCCGGTATGCCAACCGGCCGGGTGGCTTGCCGGACTCGCCGGCGCCACGGACGTCGTAACTCACCACGTGGTAGCGGGGGGTCAACTCGGCTGCCACGCCGTCCCACACGGTGTGATCGTCGGGGTAGCCGTGTACGCAGATCACGGTGGGTGCGTCGACTGGCCCGGACTCGTACACCCGCAGCGTCACGCCGTCGGTGGTGATCACTTCGCTGATCATCACGCGGCCGCTGCTCGTTGCCAGCGGTGCACGTGCGGAAGATCGTCGTCAAGCCAATAGGCGCTACCGCTGCCGGTCACGACAAGGATCTCCTCGAACTTCACTCCGACGTCGCGAAAACCGATGTGCGGCTCGACGGCCCACAAACCCGGAGTCGCCGGGTGATTGGAGATCTGGTCATCAGCCCACAGCGGCGAGCGGTGGTGCATCCGCTCCACGATCAGGTCACCGACCAGGGTCTGCAGAGAGCGGATGCCGAAGCCGGCCGCGATGAATCTCGGTAGCCGCGACTGCACCTTGCTGATCTGGTGCCCGATGACCCGACCGGGGTAGATGCGGTGCCGGTTGTCGTAGCCGTGCCGGGTGATCAGCGCGTCGACATCGCGGTAGATCTGCTGTAGCGGCACGCCGTCATTCACCCGGTCGACGATCATTGTCCGGTACTCGGACAGATCGTCCATCAGTTGCTCGTAGATCCGGTTGGTGCCCAGGCAGCCGGCGTAGCCGATGTCGGCCATGTACCCGTCGCGCACCGGCGCACAGTCGAGGATGAAGGGCATGCCTTCTGCCAGCCGCCGGTGGGTGGGGAAGAACTGGAAAGGAGTCCGGAAACCGCGGAACGCGGTGCGGTCACCGAACCACGCGAACGGAGTGTGAAACCAGTCCTGCACGCCGCGTTCGACCAGATACTCGCGAATCCTGCCGGCGGCCTGCTTTTCGGTCACGCCCGGCTCCAGCGTCCGCCCGACCTCCTGCGCCGCGGCGTACGCCAGCTGCTGCACCTCGCGGAACCTCGCCAGATCGGCGGGATCAGTCACGCCCTTGGCTGCCACCTGCCGCCTCCCTCACCCTACTTCCTACCCTTCCGTAGGAACTTCCTACGTTGTGGTAGGTTTGTCAAGTGCCTCATCGGAAGGTGGTGCCGCTGACCGGCCCGGTCCGGGCGGTTCGCGCTCGGGCGGCTCATCTGGGTCCCGAGCGCCGGCGACCGCTGATCCTCGACGCTGCGTTGGAGGTCTACGTCGAGCGAGGCTATCGGGGCACGTCTATGCAGGCGGTGGCCAATGCGGCAGGCGTGACCAAACCGGTGGTCTACGAGTGCTACCCGAACAAGGATGAGTTGCTGCTGGCGTTACTGGACCGCGAAGAGCGTCGCCTGCTGGAGGCCATCACCGACGCGTTACCGCGAAGTTCGACTTCCGACAACATGGAGGCGGTACTGGCCGCCGGGCTCACGGCCTTTCTCACCGCAGCAGGTCAAGCCCCCAACTCATGGCGAGTGGTCTTTGAGTCCCGGCGGGGCTCCGATTCTGTGGTCGCAGTAAGGGTTCGACGGGCCAGAGACATGATCCTCGGTCAGATCCAGGCACTCGTCCGCTTGCACATGGAGGCGGCCGACGTGGATGACGTCGAACGCAAGGCGCCCGTTGTCGCAGAGTTGTTCGTCACCGTGGCCGAGTCCTGCGCGCGAATGCTGGTGCTGGAGCACTACCCATGGACTGCGGCAGAGCTCGCTACCTACGTGGCTCGTCTCCTGACCCGTGGTGTCCGGCCTGCCTGATTCGACCCTGAGCTCAGCCACCACAGTCGGACAGCCACATGACGCTTGACGTTAAAGTCCGATCGGTTTTGCTATCGCCGTCTGATGTGGACGGTGGGGGAAGCCGGGATGCCGAATCCGGCTCCACACGCATGTCCATTTTCCCGTCGCTGACTCGATAGCCGCGTGGCTGGGCTGTGTTCCCCGGCGGCCAGGGAACACAGCCCATGAGTTTCCGTTCT
>DASQVB010000037.1:0-4205 GCA_035640975.1 Pseudonocardiaceae bacterium | reverse complement strand
GTTCGGCGACGTGGTACTCGCCAACGCGGCCGCAGTCGAACTAGGTCTGGTTCGTGGGCCGCGTCCGGACGAGCGCGCAGGCAAGGCCGCCGAGCAGGTGCGCGCGACCGGTACGGTGGTCCAAGTTGATCTCTCTCCACTGGACCGGGGGGCCCGATCCGGACGGGGACCCACCGCTGTACTCGGTGAGGTACGACCGCTGGGTGACGGGTTCACCGTCATTGACGCATCCGACGAATCGGATGCGGTCCGGTTGGAAGCGACCCGGCGAGATTTCGTGGCCAATGTCAGCCACGAGTTGAAGACCCCGGTCGGGGCGATGGCGCTGCTGGCCGAGGCAGTCCTGGACGCTACCGATGACCCGCACGAGGTGCGCCGGTTCGGCACCAAGATCATCAATGAGGCCACCCGATTGGGCGCGCTGGTCACTGAGCTGATTGCGCTGTCCCGGCTACAGGGCGCCGAGCGGCTCCCCGAGTTGGCCACCGTCGAGGTCGATGAGGTGGTGCGGGAAGCACTGGATCGCTGCCGGCTGGTCGCGGAATCGGCTGACATCAGGATCACCGTCGACCCGCCGAGCGGACTGTTGCTCGACGGTGACGCGACGCTGTTGGTCACCGCGCTGTCTAACCTGGTCGACAACGCGGTGTCCTACTCGCCGCCGGGTAGCCCGGTCTCGGTCAGCCGGCGTCTGGCGAACGGTTTCGTGGAGATCGCCGTCACCGACCGCGGCCTGGGGATCGCTTCTGAGCACCAGGAACGGGTATTCGAGCGGTTCTTCCGGATTGATCAGGCACGCAGCCGGGCCACCGGTGGGACCGGGCTGGGCCTGGCGATCGTCAAGCACGTCGCCGCCAACCACGGCGGTGACGTGCAGTTGTGGAGCAAGCCCGGCACTGGATCCACCTTCACCTTGCGGGTGCCCGCGCATCCGCACAGCGCGGACCGCAAATCGCACACACCGCCGACGCCCGAGCACGTGGGAGGATCGCTGTGACCAGGGTGCTGATTGTCGAGGATGAGGAATCCTTCGCAGATCCGCTGGCCTACCTGCTCCGAAAGGAGGGCTTCTCGACAGCGGTGGCCACCACCGGGTCCGCGGCGTTGGAGGAGTTCGACCGCAACGGGGCCGACATCGTGCTGCTCGACCTGATGCTGCCCGGGATGAGCGGCACCGACGTCTGCAAGCAATTGCGGGCCCGCTCCGCCGTTCCGGTGATCATGGTAACCGCCCGGGACAGTGAAATCGACAAAGTGGTCGGTCTGGAGCTGGGGGCCGACGACTACATCACCAAGCCCTACTCGGCCCGCGAGCTCATCGCTCGGATCCGTGCGGTGTTACGCCGCGGTGGAGACATCGACGGGGATGGTGCCCTCGGGCCTTCGGTGCTCGAAGCTGGTCCGGTGCGGATGGACGTTGAGCGGCATACCGTCACCGTCGCCGGGCAGGAGATCGGGTTGCCGCTCAAGGAGTTCGACCTGCTGGAGTACCTGCTGCGCAATGTGGGACGGGTGCTGACCCGTGGCCAGCTCATCGACCGGGTATGGGGAGCCGACTATGTCGGCGACACCAAGACCCTCGACGTGCACGTCAAGCGGTTGCGTTCCAAGATCGAGCGGGATCCGTCGTCACCCCAGCATCTGGTGACCGTCCGTGGGCTGGGTTACAAGTACGACTCCTGACATTTAGGACGAATACATCTTGGCCAGGTAACCTGGCCTGCCGTGCGGCTCGGCGTGCTCGATGTGGGTTCCAACACCGTCCACCTGCTGGTGGTGGACGCGCACCGTGGCGCGCATCCGATGCCGATGACTTCGGAGAAGTCGGTGCTGCGGTTGGCCGAGCACATGGACGCCGGTGGGAAGATCACCCCCGAGGGTGCCGATCACTTGATCCGTACCGTGTCTGCCGCCGCCGAGTCGGCGTCCGCGATGGGCTGTGCGGACCTGATGGCCTTCGCCACCTCGGCGGTGCGCGACGCCTCCAACGTTGGTGCGGTGCTCGCCCGGGTGGAGGCGGAAACCGGGATCGAGCTCGAGGTGCTCTCCGGTAAGCAGGAGGCCATTCTCAGCTTCCTCGCGGTCCGCCGATGGTGCGGCTGGTCAGCTGGCCGGGTACTCATGCTGGACATCGGCGGCGGATCCCTGGAGATCGCCAGCGGTATCGACGAAGAGCCGGATGTGGCGGTATCAGTGCCGCTCGGCGCCGGCCGGCTCACCCGGTCCTGGCTGGCGCACGATCCGCCCCGTCGCCGCGAACTGGCGAGCTTGCGCGAGTACATCGGTGAGCAACTAGAGGACCCAGCCCGAAGGCTGCGCAAGGTTGACGCTCCGGACCAGGTGGTGGGTACCTCGAAGACCTTCCGGTCGCTGGCCCGGCTCACCGGTGCCGCCCCCTCGTCAGCCGGCCTGCGGGTCCGCCGTACGCTGACCGATGCCGGGCTGCGCCAGGTGATCGCGTTCATCTCCCGGATGAGCTGTGACGACCTGGCGGAACTGGAGGGAGTCAGCGCCAGCCGGTCCCATCAGCTCGTGGCCGGCGCCTTGGTGGCCCAGGCCGCGATGCGCGCTCTGGACGTCGATGAACTGTCGCTATGCCCGTGGGCGTTGCGGGAAGGTGTGATTCTGCAAAAGCTGGACTGGTTGGATGGAATCGACCGGACGGCGCAGCCGGGGCGCCGCCCACCTCGACGTACTGGACGAAACAGCGGCTCGGGGGGCACGGTGAGAGACGATGAGGCGCAGCAGCGAGCCTGAAGAGCGGGCCCAGTTCAGCGTGGCTGAACTAGTGGCGCGCTATGGTGAGTCGACCCCGACTACCGGGCGTCGTCGCCGCCGAGCCGACGACGACACCGGCGTCGGTGCGGACACTGCTGCACAGCCCACCGCCGAACCGAGCCGGACCGCTAGAACAGATGCTGGCGGCGTTGCGCCGCCTGTTACCGCTCCAGCCAGTCGCCATGGAACGTCTGAACGTTATTCGTCGCTGTCATCCGTCAACGGTCACGGTGGCCGACAGTGGGCACCGGCCGTGGAGACACCGGCCGTGCGCACCGCACCCGCGCGGACCCCGGCCGGACGAAGCCCAGCCGTGCCAACCTCAGCCGTGCGGAACTCAGCCGTGCGAACCCCGCCGGGGGGGACCCCTGCGGTAGGCACCTCAGCGGTGGGCCGCCCGTCGGTGATCGCGGGGAGCCAGCCCCTCAGCCCACTCGGCGCGACGGCGCTGTCCGACGATCCGACTACCGTCCAGTTCCCTCGGGTGGCATCGACGCCCATGGATCCCGCTCCCTGGCCGGGCCGCCTTCCCGGGGATGGCGAACCCCCGGCCGGACTGGGTACCGCCACGCGTGCCATTCCCGAACAGAAGGGGAGTGGCAGGCGAGTCGACGAACGTCCCAGCCAAGAGTGGAACGCCACCGCGGAGCCAAACGGCGGCGAATCCAGCCGTGACGACTCACCAAACGACAGACTTCACCGTGCCGAGCCTGAGTACGGCTCCCCGGTGCGCGAGTGGGCCGTGATGGTGGCTCAGATCGGGATCGGCATTGTCGGCGGCGCGGCGTTGTGGCTGATCTGCGAGTGGCTCTGGCAGCGGATGCCGGTGGTGGCACTGATCGTGGCACTGGCCGTGATCACCGGACTGGTGTGGGTGGTTCGCCGGGTGCGGCGAGCCGACGACCTGCAGACGACTGTGATCGCGGTGCTTGTCGGCTTGTTCGTCACCGTGTCTCCGGCTGCGTTGCTGCTTGTCGGTGGCCGATAGCCGGTGTCGCCGGCAGACCCGATCCGGGTGGCCCTGTCCACCGCCTCGGTATGGCCCGAATCGGTCGCCGTGGGATTCGAACTGGCCGCCGAGCTCGGTTACGACGGCGTCGAGGTGATGGTCTGGGGTGATCCGGTCAGCCAGGACGTCGCCGCCCTCGCGATGTTAGGGGCCTGCCACCGGATGCCCGTTCTCGCTCTGCATGCCCCCTGCTTACTGATCACTCAGCGGGTGTGGGCGGCAGATCCGGCGGTTCGGCTGGAGCGCACCGTGCAAGCGGCCATCAAGTTGGGTGCTGGTGTCGTGGTGGTGCACCCCCCGTTTCGCTGGCAGAAGCGTTACGCCACCGGATTCGCACAGCAGATCTCCGCGCTGGAGGCCTCGTCCGGGCTCACGATCGCGGTGGAGAACATGTTCCCGGTGCGCCGTGGCCGGTTTG
>DASQVB010000036.1:0-19573 GCA_035640975.1 Pseudonocardiaceae bacterium | reverse complement strand
TCAGAACGTCCGAAGCGCTCGACCGTCCGGTCCACCGATACCGCGGCTGGCGCCGAGACCAGCGCGGCGCGTCCGGTCAGATCGAAGGCGCGATCGGTGCTCTTGGCGCCGATGGTCATGGCGGCACCGTAAATCGGATGCCGTCGCCAGTAGGATAGCTGTGTGGTCGCGACAAGCTGATGTGCTGCCGGCCCCGTGCGCTACGGCGTGTGAGGTGTTGACCCCTGCCGGCGACCACCTTTGGAGCTAGCTCACCGTGATCACAGCCACCGACCTCGAGCTGCGTGCCGGGTCCCGCATCCTGCTGTCCGGAGCCACCCTGCGGGTGCAACCCGGCGACCGGATCGGCCTGGTCGGTCGCAACGGTGCTGGTAAAACCAGCACGCTGCGGGTACTTGCCGGCGAAAGCCAGCCTTATGGCGGCCAGATCCGCCGCGTCGGCAACCTGGGTTATCTGCCACAGGATCCCCGCGAGGGTGACCTGTCGGTGCCGGCCAGGGACCGGGTGCTCTCGGCCCGCGAGCTCGACCAGCTGCTGCACGAGATGGAGAAATCGCAGTCGGAGATGGCGGAGCTGGTCGATGGCCATGAGCAGGGCCGCGCGGTGCGCCGCTACAGCCATCTCGAGGACCGGTTCTCGGCGCTGGGTGGCTATGCCGCCGAGAGCGAGGCAGCGCGGATCTGCGCCAGCCTCGGCTTGCCCGACCGGGTCCTGGCTCAGCCGCTGCGCACGCTGTCCGGCGGGCAGCGTCGCCGGGTGGAACTGGCCCGCATCCTCTTTGGCGCCTCGGACGGTTCGGGTGGCCGCTCGGGCACCACGCTGTTGCTCGACGAGCCGACCAACCACCTCGACGCCGATTCGGTCACCTGGTTGCGCGACTTCCTGACGGCCCACGATGGGGGGCTCGTCGTGATCAGTCACGACACCGACCTGCTCGCAGCCGTAGTCAACAAGGTCTGGGTTCTCGACGCGGTGCGCAGCGAGGCCGATGTCTACAACCTGGGCTGGCAGCGATACCTGGAGGCCCGGGCCGCGGATGAGAAGCGGCGCCGCCGGGAACGGGCCAACGCGGAGAAGAAGGCCACTGCTCTGATGGCGCAAGCCGACCGGATGCGGGCCAAGGCCACCAAGGCCGTCGCCGCCCAGAACATGCAACGGCGAGCTACCAGATTGCTTGCCGGCGCCGAGACCGAGCAACGTGCCGAGCGGGTGGCCCGGATCCGGTTCCCGCAGCCAGCCGCCTGCGGGCGCACCCCGCTGACCGCCAGCGGGCTGGGCAAGTCCTACGGCTCGCTGGAGGTCTTCAGCGGGGTGGACCTCGCGGTCGATCGGGGCAGCCGAGTGGTGATCCTCGGTCTCAACGGCGCCGGGAAAACCACCCTGCTTCGGTTGCTCGGTGGGATGGAGATCCCGGATGCCGGGCAGGTCCAAGCCGGGCATGGCCTTCGGGTGGGCTACTTCGCCCAGGAACACGACACGCTGGATCTCGATGCCACGGTGTGGGAAAACCTCCGGCACGCCGCCCCGGATGCCCCCGAACAGCAGTTACGCACGCTGCTCGGCGCCTTCCTGTTTCGTGGTGAGCAACTGGACCAGCTGGCCGCAACGCTGTCCGGCGGGGAGAAGACCCGCCTGGCGCTGGCGGCACTGGTGTCCTCCGCGGCCAACCTGTTGCTGCTCGACGAGCCCACCAACAACCTCGACCCAGTCTCGCGGGAACGAGTGCTCGACGCGCTACACCACTACTCCGGCGCGGTGGTGCTGGTGACCCACGACCCCGGAGCGGTGCAGGCGCTGGATCCTCAGCGGGTGATCCTGTTACCGGACGGCACCGAGGATCACTGGAGCGCCGACTACCTTGACCTGGTGCTGCTGGCCTGACCCTGTTCACGCAGGGTACTCGGGTGGCGACGGCTGGAGAGATCGAGCGGGTGGCGCTTAGCAGGTGTCCAGGCCCTGCTGCCTTACCGTTCACAGATCCACCCGGGGATCTTCTGGCGGAGATCGCTAACCTGGTCGATCATTGCGGCAAGGGCCGTGACCGGCCCTTCCAGTATTGAAAGGAAGGCGTTTCGAGGTGGCCGACCTGAAGAAGGGCAGCCGGATCACCGGCGTCGCCCGGGACAAGCTTGCATCAGACCTGAAGAAGAAGTACGAGAAAGGCGCCAGCATCCGGGCGCTCGCTGAGTCGACCGGGCGGTCGTACGGCTTCGTGCACCGGGTGCTCTCGGAGTCCGGGGTGACACTGCGTGGCCGCGGCGGGGCTACTCGCACGAAGAAGAAGTAGCCGCACGGTAGGGCGCCGGCCTCGCGCGCGATTCGGATGTCGGCGTCACGGGCAGTGCGGCGTGGGCTTCTCGACTGAGCTTCTCGATGCTGGCGTGTGATTTTCCCGCCAGTGTGGTGCTGACGTACTTGGCCACTCCGGGAGATTCGTCAGCCTCAGGACGATCCTGCGTAACCACAGCTGTAGCGACGACGATGGGAGGAACCATCCCACTCCTCGCCGAGCGACCTGCTGCTTCTCCGTGATCACCGGTTGCCACAGCTGCTGGTAGTGGGCTAGCGCGGCGTCAACGGAGTTCGCGCTCGCCAGCTGGTCGCCGAGCACGTAGGCGCCAGCGATCGCGAGTGAGGCACCCTGTCCGGCGAGCAGCGAGACCGCCTGGCAGGCGTCGCCGACCAGGGTGACCCGCCCACGGCTCCACTGTGGGATCTCGATCTGTGCGACCTGGTCGTAGTACAGCTCAGAAGACGTCGGGCACCTCTCCAATGCCCGGGGAACGACCCAGCCGAGCGACGAGTACGCCTCGTGCATTGCCTGCTGCGTGTCTTCGGGAAGTGCGGGATCGGGGCTGCGATGCAGGGTGAACGCGGCAACCTTGCCATCACGCAGACCGTAGAAACCCATCTGACGATCTGCGGTGTCGGTGAGGTAGAACCGGTTGTGCAGGTAGTCGTAGATCTGGGGATCGTCGAAGATGTATGCGGCGGTGTGGTAGCCGAGGTAGCGGAGGAAATTTTTCTCGTCGCCGAAAACCATGCGCCGCACTGTCGAGTGGATTTCATCGGCTCCCACCAGCAAGTCGGCGCCGACAACCGTTCCGTCGGTGAGAGTGACGCGCACGCCGCTGGCTGAGTCGTGATGCCGTAGCCGTAGCGCAGGTCAACCTTGTCAACCACTCGCTCGCGAAGCGCCAGCTCCAGATCCGGACGCATGATGCTGAGCAGCCGACCGTTCACTGCTCGCTCGAAGCGCGCGTAGTTCAAGCCCGCTCGTCGCCGACCAGACTCGTCGACGTAGCGGACTTCCTCAACCTGGTAACTGAGTTCCTGCAGCCGCGGTAGCAATCCCATGGATTGAGCAGCGCCCTAGCCGAGTCCGAAGAAGTCCATCATATAACCTTGATCGCGCGGACCCGTCGACTTCTCGATCACCGCCACGTTCCAGCCGATGCTGCTGAGTCGCTGCGCGAGGGACAACCCTGCGATTCCGGCGCCGCAAATCACTACTTTCATATTAACCTTCTTCCTGCAGTTCATCCCCGCGCGTCGCCACGCTTAGGAGGACACGGTGCGACGAGCCTGCGCAGCACCGGTGAGACTGCCGACGAGGTCAGCTGCGGATTCAGCGTCCTGTGTAACATCACGCCGTCGATGGCCGCGGCCAGCACAGCAGCGGTGTCATCGGGTGTCTTCGCGCCGTTTTCACTGAGCCACCGGGCCAGCTTCCGCCGGAATTCGTCGACCAGTGCAATGAGCTCGATGCGTAAAGTCTCATCGCGGATCGCGGCCAGATAGGTCTCGGTGAACAGCAACGACGGGCGGTCGCTTCCGGTGTAGGCGTCAAGCGAGCCGAGCATCATTTCCACGCCGCAGTCGAGGGCTCGGGCGTCGTCGAAAAGGGACTCAATCCCGGACAGAAGATCGCTTATCATGCCCAGGGCGGCGTCGCGCAGCAATGCCTGCAGTGACGGGAAATGGTAGTGAACCAGTCCTGGTGCCACGCCCGCGCGCTCGGCCAGGAGCCGGGTGCTCACCGCACTCCAGCCCAGCTCGGCGATGAGCTCGGCGGCAGCACTCAGCAGCCGCAGCCGGACGTCCCGTCCACGATCGGCCGCTGTCCGGGCTGGCATGGTGACTCCTTTGTAGGGCATCCACCTTGGTCAATCGACTTGGGCGGTCGTCCTACAGCATATCCCGGAGAGGCGCATCGCACGGCCACAGAGCACTGAGATTGCATGGAACACCCGGCTGCTTACAACGTTGCAGCGTAGGCGACAACCGGTTGCGTCTGCAGCGGAGGACGTTCGATGGACAACTCGTGGAGCCTGTTGCATAGCTCGGTGCGCCAGGATGCTGGAAGGCGTCGCGCTCTGGCGCCGGGCACGTTGCGCCGGATCGTCGAGTTCGCCAAGCCGCACAAGTCGTCGCTGCTGATCTTCCTGGGGCTCAGCACGGTATCGGCGGCCCTCACCGTTGCCACACCGGTGCTGGCCGGACGAGTGGTCGACGGCATCGTCGGGCGGGCAGAGGTGGCGCTGGTGGTGGGGCTAGCCATCCTCATCGCCGTCGTGGCAGTGACCGACGCCGGTGTCGGGCTCGCCTCGCGCTGGCAGTCCTCCCGGATCGGCGAGGGACTGATCCTCGATCTGCGCCGCGCGGTATTCGAGCACGTGCAGCGGATGCCGGTGGCGTTCTTCACCCGAACCCGCACCGGGGCGCTGGTCAGTCGGCTCAACAATGACGTGATCGGCGCGCAGACTGCGCTGACCTCTACGTTGTCTGGGGTGGTCACCAATGTGATCCAGTTGGTGCTCACGCTGATCGTGATGCTCACGCTGTCGTGGCACGTCACAGTGCTGGCCCTGGTGCTGCTGCCGATCTTTGTGCTGCCGGCCCGCAGGATGGGTGTCCGGCTCGCTGATTTACGGCGTGAGGCCTCGACGCACAACGCGGCAATGACGACCCAGATGACCGAGCGGTTCTCCGCGCCGGGCGCCACGCTGGTGAAGCTGTTCGGACGGCCCGAAGCCGAGGCCGCCGAGTTCGGCTATCGAGCCGGACGGGTCCGCGATATCGGCGTGCACACGGCGATGGCGACGCGAGTGTTTCTCACCGCGCTGGCTCTGGTGTCCGCCCTCGCCCAGGCGCTGGTATACGGGTTGGGCGGGTGGCTCGCACTGCGCGGCGACCTCGCACCGGGCACCGTGGTCAGCCTCGCGCTCCTGCTCACCCGGCTGTACTCACCGCTGACCGCGCTGGCCAACGCCCGGGTCGACGTGATGACCGCGCTGGTCGCCTTTGAGCGGGTCTTCGAGGTGCTCGACGTCCGCCCGATGATCACCGAGCGACCGGATGCCCGGACGGTGCCGGCCGGTGAGGTGTCGGTGGAGTTCGACGGTGTGCGCTTCGCCTATCCGGCGGCCGAGCAGGTGTCGCTGGCCTCCCTGGAGGAAGTCGCGACCTTGGACGCTCGAGGCGGCATCGAAGTGCTGC
The DNA here is from genome assembly GCA_035640975.1 of Pseudonocardiaceae bacterium. GTDB lineage: Bacteria > Actinomycetota > Actinomycetes > Mycobacteriales > Pseudonocardiaceae. The sequence continues at coordinate 14,073 of DASQVB010000036.1, read as the reverse complement.
ACGGAGTGGACTTTCGTGCCGAACCGGGCCAGCTGATCGCGCTGGTCGGTTCGTCAGGAGCGGGCAAGTCCACCATCGCGTCGCTGGTGCCGCGGCTCTATGACATCGACGCAGGGGCGGTGCGGCTCAATGGGGTAGACGTGCGCGACCTGTCCTTCGCGGCGTTGCGGGACACCGTGGGGGTGGTGACCCAGGATGGGCACCTGTTCCACGACACCATCGCGGCCAACCTGCGCTTCGCCGCGCCGCAGGCTACCGACGAGCAGCTATGGGACGCGTTACGGCGGTCCCAACTGGAACAGCTGGTGCGGTCGCTGCCGGATGAGCTGGACACTGTGGTGGGGGATCGCGGGTACCGGCTGTCTGGTGGTGAGCGGCAACGGCTCGCCATCGCCCGGCTGCTGCTGGCCCAACCCCGAGTGGTGATCCTCGACGAGGCCACCGCGCATCTTGACTCCGAGTCCGAGGCATCGGTGCAGGCCGCACTGGCCGAGGCGCTGCACGGTCGCACCGCGCTGGTGATCGCGCATCGGTTGTCCACCATCCGCGCCGCAGACCAGATCCTCGTGATCGAGGACGGCGGCGTCGTCGAGCGCGGCACCCACGAGGAGCTGCTCGCAACCCACGGCCGTTACGCGCAGCTACATCACACCCAGTTCGCCCTCGCCTAACCCCCCGCGTGTCCGCTCCCATGCACGGTGTGTCCGTGTTCTGAGCTCAGCGCGTCGGTATTCCGTGCACGGGGTACCGACTTCGGGCCGCCGAGCACCAAACATCGCCGTGCCGTACACCGGGGGCGGACACGCCGTACACCGGGGGCGGACACGCCGGGGGTGGGGGGTGGGGCGGCGCGCGGAGGGGTTGTCGTAAACACTGCTGTAACGCTGCGGACATGGGAGCAACTGGGTAGCGTGGCGAATCGACTCGATCGGGTTGGGTTTGCCAGGAGGTGAAGTCGTGACGCCAGCGGTACCGTTGCCCTGGGCATCGACGCCAGCGGCACCACCGACGGTGCTGCGCAGTCGGGAAGAGGCCGAGGTATACGTCGCCTCGGTGTGCTTCAAACACGGACCGCCGAAGCTGCTCGGCGCCGAGCTGGAGTGGGTGGTGCAGCACTCGGGGAATCCTCATCGCCCGTTGCAGGCCCGCCACCTCGCCGACGCACTCGGCCCGCATGTCCCGGATTCTCTCGTCTCCGATAGCCCCCAGCTCCCTCTTCCGCACGGCTCCACCGTCACTGTCGAACCCGGTGGTCAGCTCGAGATCTCCAGCCCGCCCCGCGCCTCGCTGACCGAGCTCATCGCCACCGTGGAGTGCGACACCGCCGCACTGACCGACTTACTCGATCCCGCCGGGCTGGTTCTCACCGGTTCAGGTTCTGATCCACATCGCCCGTCTCGCCGGCTGATCGACATCCCGCGCTACGCCGCAATGGAAACCGCCTTCGACCGGATCGGACCGATGGGGCGCGCCATGATGTGCTCCACCGCCGCGGTCCAGGTGTGTCTAGACGCCGGTACCCCCAACGAGGTGGCGTCACGTTGGGCGGCTCTGCACGATTTGGGACCGGTATTGCTCGCCGCGTTCGCGAACTCGCCGTGGCTGGCTGGCGTGCGCACCGGCTGGGCGTCTTCCCGGATGCAGGCCTGGTTCGCGTTGGATCCGGTACGCACCATGCCCAGCCCGGTGCGCTGGGATCCGGCCGCTGACTGGGCCCGCCGGGCACTGGACACACCGGTGCTGTGCCAGCGCCGTCCCTGGGGGACGTGGGATGTGCCGCACGCGGTCACCTTTGCTGACTGGTTGTCGGGCGCATTGCCCGGCCGCCCCAGCACTGCCGATCTCGACTACCACCTGACCACGCTGTTCCCGCCGGTACGGCCACAGGGGTACCTGGAAGTTCGCTATCTGGACACCCAGCCAGTGGGGCAGTGGCTAGCACCGGTGGCCGTGCTGGCGGCCCTGCTGGGCAACCCGGCGGTCACCGCGGCCGCCCGGGATGCCTGCGCTCCAGCCGTGGGGCTCTGGATGGAAGCGGCCGAACGTGGCTTGCGCGACGACGCGCTTGCCAAGGCCGCCGCCGCGGTGTTCGAGCTGGCCTGCCATACCCTGCCGGCGCTCGATGCGCCCGCCGGGGTGCAACAGCTGGTGGAGCAGATCACCGAGGGACGGGTTTACCGCGGCCGTTGTCCAGCTGACGACATGGTCGAGCAGAACACCGGCCGCCGTAACGGAGCCCGACCCCGAGGACTCAACGGAGGACGATCGCTGTGAGCACGCCGATCACCGAGCTGAGCATTCCCGCTCTGCGCGATTACCTCGCAGCCGAGCTTGTGCGCACCCGGGCTCGCAGCACGGCGCTGACTGATGCGGTCGACGACGGCGACCTGATCCGCCAGCACTCCGAGCTCATGTCCCCGCTGGTGTGGGACCTGGCCCACATCGGCAGCCAGGAGGAGCTCTGGCTGGTCCGAGATGTGGCCGGGCGTGAACCCGTCCGGGCAGACATCGACCACCTTTACGACGCATTCAAGCAACCACGGTCGGGCCGGTCCACTCTGCCACTGCTCACACCGGCGCAGGCCAGGAATTACCTCGGGGAGGTCCGCCACAAGGTGCTCGACGCCTTGGAGCGCACCCCACTGGAAGGCCGCAGACTAGTCGCGCACGGGTTCGCCTTCGGGATGATCGTGCAACACGAGCAGCAGCACGACGAGACCATGCTGGCCACCCACCAGCTTCGAGTCGGTCCTGCTGTACTGCACGCATCCGCCCCTGCACCGCAGCGGGCCACTAACCTGCCCGCCGAGGTCTTGATCCCTGCCGGCGAGTTCACCATGGGAACCTCCACCGATCCGTGGGCGCTGGACAACGAACGTCCAGCACATCGGACCTACACCGACGCGTACTGGCTGGACACCACCCCGGTGACCAATGGCGAATACCGGCGGTTTCTGGCCGGCGGCGGCTACGACGACGCCCAGTGGTGGAGCGAACGGGGCTGGGCGCACCGCTGCGAAGCGAATCTGGTGGCTCCGCAGTTCTGGTACTTCGACAGCGGGTCGTGGTGGCGCACCCGCTTCGGCATCACCGAACCGATCCCGCCCGACGAGCCGGTGATGCACGTCAGCTTCTTCGAGGCGCAGGCTTATGCGGCGTGGGCCGGTAAACGCCTGCCCACCGAGGTGGAGTGGGAAAAGGCCGCCCGGTTCGACCCTGCCACCGGACGTTCCCGTCACTTCCCGTGGGGCGACGAGGACCCCACTCCAGCACACGCCAACCTGGGACAGCGGCATCTACAACCCGCACTAGCGGGCAGCTACCCAGTCGGGGCGTCCCCGCTGGGCGTGCACCAGTTGATGGGCGACGTGTGGGAATGGACGTCCTCGGGTTTCTCCGGCTACCCGGGCTTTGCACCGTTCCCGTACCGGGAGTACTCCGAGGTGTTCCTGGGCGGGGACTACCGGATGCTGCGCGGCGGCTCGTTCGGCACCGATGCGGCAACCTGCCGGGCTACCTTCCGCAACTGGGACCACCCGATCCGCAGACAGATCTTCACGGGTTTCCGCTGCGCCCGGGATCCGCATCCCGGCGAGCTGGCCTGACCGTGTGCCGACACCTGGCCTACCTCGGGCCGCCGCGCGACCTCGCAACGCTGCTGCTGGATCCGCCGCACTCGTTGCTGCGGCAAACCTACGCACCGACCGACATGCGAGGCGGTGGCACCATCAACGTCGACGGGTTCGGTGCCGGCTGGTATCCCGAGGGTGCAACCACGCCGCGGCGGTACCGGCGGGCAGTCCCGATGTGGTCGGATCCGTCGTTCGCCACGCTGGCTCGCGAGGTGCGCAGCAGCGCAGTGCTCGCTGCCGTGCGTTCGGCCACGCCCGGATTGCCGGTGATCGACACTGCTTGTGCCCCGTTCGGCACCGACCGCTGGCTGTTCAGCCACAACGGCAGGGTCATCGGCTGGCCGCACAGCGTGGCGAAGCTGGCCGCGCGGCTGCCGGTGACTGACCTGCTCACCCTCGAGGCACCCACCGACGCTGCGCTGCTGTGGGCGCTGGTCCGGCACCGTCTGGCGGCCGGCGATTCGCCCGGCCGCGCACTGGGCGTAGTAACCACCGAGGTGCTTGCTGCGGCCCCAGGATCGCGACTGAACCTGCTGGTCACCGACGGCACCGTGATCGCCGCGACCACAGTGCACCACGCACTGTCAGTTCGCGCAGGTGATGGAGAAGTGCTGATCTGCTCCGAGCCCACCGACCAGTCCGCCGGTTGGGAACCGGTTCCCGACCGCCATCTACTCACCGCGACACCGTCCACCGTGGACATCGCGCCGATCCCTTCGACCACTACCGAGGAGCCATGACCGCACCCGTGCTGGAGATCCACCTGTCCGACTCCGATGCCGCCGATGCGTTGCATCATGACGTGCGGGTCGGACTGTCCGCCGATCCCAAGTGGCTACCGCCCAAATGGCTTTACGACGCCCGTGGCAGCGACCTGTTCGAGGAGATCACCGCGTTACCCGAGTATTACCCCACTCGTACCGAGCGTGAGCTGCTGCGCCAGTGCGCCGACGAGATCGCCGGTTCGGCGCGGATCGGCACGCTTGTGGAGCTCGGTTCGGGTTCTTCGGAGAAGACCCGGTTGCTACTCGACGCGCTCACCGCCAGTGGATCGCTGCAGCGCTTCGTGCCGTTGGACGTGTCGGAGTCCGCGTTGCGCAGCGCGATGGCGGCAGTAGCACAGGAGTACCCGGGTCTCGCGGTGCACGGTGTGGTCGGCGACTTCACCAAGCATCTCGAGCTGCTGCCGACCGGCCAGTGCGGACGCAGGCTGGTGGCCTTTTTGGGCGGCACGATCGGCAACCTGCCGCCCGACGAGCGGGCAGGGTTCCTCAGCGCGCTACAGGCCTCACTGGACCCCGGTGAGTTGCTGCTGCTCGGTACCGGGCTGATCACCGATCCAGCGGTGATGGTGCCGGCCTACGACGACGCCGCCGGAGTGACCGCCGAGTTCAATCGAAACGTGCTGCACGTACTCAACCGTGAGCTCGGGGCCGATTTCGACGTCACGGCTTTCGACCACGTCGCAGTGTGGAACGCCGCCCACGAGTGGATCGAGATGCGGCTGCAAGCTCGACGCGCGATGACCGTGCGGTTGCCTGCAGTGAACATGACGGTGCGTTACGCACCAGGCGAGCAGATGCGCACCGAGATATCGAAAAAGTTCAGCCGTGATGGCCTGTCCAGCGAGCTCGATGCCACCGGGTTCGATCTCGTGCGCTGGTGGACCGACCCGGCGGAGCGCTTCGTGCTGAGCCTCGCCGTCCGGCGATGATGCCAGCACTGCCGCCTCATCCGCTGGACAGCGCTGCACGGCCGATGAGCACCACCGCACTCGCCGCGGCCACCGCGAGTACCACCCACCGCGTCCGGCCGTTGTCGAGCACCCGGCGGGCCGGTCCAGACAGCGCGAACCCGCAGAGCAGGAAGGGGGTGAGTAAAGCGGCACTCACCAACGATTCGCTCGTGACCTGGTTTGCGGCGGCCAGCGCGGCAATCGAGGTCACCGAACCCAGGACGAAGTAGCCGCCGATCGTGCCGCGGACCCGTGGGCCCGACTCGCATTGGTAGAGCAACGCGATGGGCGGTCCGCCGATCGAGGCCGCGGTCCCTCCGGCCCCGCTGGCGATTCCGGCGATCACCAATGCGCGGGGCCGGGGGCGCGGCCGCCAGCTGAGCAGCGACAACACCACGCAAGCCAGCACACAGATCCCGACGATCAGGCTGAACGCCCGCTGCGACAGCATCACCACAGCGAGCACTCCCAGCCCGGTGCCGGGCAGCCGGCCCAGCATCGCCCACCCGATCCCGGGCCAGTCGGCGTGGCGCCCATCCCGGACCACTGCGAGCACCGAGTGCACGCTCGTCAACAAGATCAACGGAACCGGGACCAGCGCGGGGTCGAACAGAATCAGCAATGGTGCCGCCACCAAGGCCATGCCGTATCCGACCGCGCCCTGCACCAACGCGCCCAGCGCCACCACCAGACCGGCGACAAGGATCATCGCGAGCTGGGTTGAGCACTAAAGAGCTGGGCCGTATCTCCGGTCATTGGCTACCCCGGTAAGAGATCCGTGCTGGTGCCGACTGGGTCGCCAGATACCTTTCGAAGGTGATGCGTCCCTCGGCGTGATGCGGCGTGAGATGCCCGCCGTGGCGGTAGCCGCGGAACACCTTGCCAGGCAACCGGAAGGGCAGTAGCGGACGGCGACGCCCGGTGGCCTGCATGTATGTCTGCGCCAGGTCCGGGACCGTTCGCACCTCGGGACCACCAAGATCGCGAGCGTGGCCGCTCGGCGGGCGAATGGCAAGTTGGATGAGACGGTCCGCGACGTCACGAACGGCGATCGGCTGGATGCTGAGATCGGGAACCAGCATCATCGGCAGACACGCTGCAGCAGCGAACATACACCGGATCAGGTCGTGGAACTGGGTGGTACGCAGGACGGTGTAGGGCAGGCCGGAGGTCTCGATCGCCCGTTCCGCGGTGAGCTTGAGCCGGTAGTAGGGGAGTGGGACGCAATCGACCCCCACAATGGAGATGTACACCAAATGCGGGCCACCGGCTGCCTGCAGAGCCGTGAGCAAACCCCGATCCACCTCGCCGCGAAAGTCACCCGCGCAGTGGATGACCGAGTCCACCGCAGCCAGCGCTGTGTCGAGGCCCTCGCCGCTGCGGTAATCCACGGTTGCCCAAGCGTAGGGTCGCGGACCTGCCGGTGGCGGGCGCCGGCTCGCGAGCCGGACTTGGTGCCCAGAGTCGAGCAAGTGTTGCACCACGGCACGACCGAGGACGCCGGTGCCGCCGGTGACCAGGATCAAGTTCATTGCGGCAACATTAACCGCGTAGTCCCACCAAGGTTTGCCAGGCGCGGGTGGCTAGCTGCAGGTTGAAGCGAGTGTCGGGACAGGACAGATCGTGGCCGGAGACTTCCCGTATTCGCTGCAGCCGGTACTTCAATGTGTTGCGGTGCACCGACAACGACGCCGCAGCGGCATCGTAGCTTCCGCCACACTCCAGGTACTCGGATAATGTGTCTACCAAGGCGGAATGCCTTCGGGAATCGTAGTCAAGTAAGGCACCCAACCACGACCGGACGAACCGGTCGACACCGGCTGTGTCCTGGACCTCGGACAGCAGCCGGTACACACCGAGGCCCTCGAATCCGACGACCTGGGTAGCGCCCTTCGTCACGACCTGCATCTTCAGCGCGAATTGAGCTTCCCGGTATGAGCGGGGGAACTCGCTTGGTCGCTCGCATACTCCGCCGACCCCGATCCGGCACGTGCCGCCGCCAAGCTCGGCCAGGACGGCACCATGCAGCCGGTCGAAAGGCGCCTTCGCCGGGGAAAGGAGCACGACGGCACGTCCGCGGGTGACCAGCAAGACGCCGGCTCCAACGTCACGGGCTGCCCGGCGCACGGCGTGGAAGAACGCCTCTTCGTCCCGTCGCCTCCCGCGGCCTTCCGCCACGAGCACCTGGTGAGGGCGTTCGAGGTCGTAGTCCAGAGCTTGGGCCAGCGCCAGCGCGCTCTCCTCGTCGGCACCACTCAGCAGGTGATCGACGAGCTCGCGGCGGACCCGTAGCTCGGTGTCGGCTAGACTACGCAGCCGGGCCAGCTCCATCGCCAGCACCGTGGCACCGTGCTCAAGCGCGACGAGTTCCTGCTCGCCGGCGGTTGCGCCGGGGTCGATGAGGACCAACACGCCTAGGACGTCCTCCCGTGGCCGGGCGATGGCCAGCAACCGACCGGCCTCCCGGATCGGCCGGCCCTCGCGCAGCGCCCGGCGAAGCAACTGCTCGCGACGGGCGTGCGGGTCTTTCGGGTACGGTTCCGGCCGGTCGGGCCCGGCCCATGCCCGTAGGTTGCCGTAGCGGTCCTCGACGGCGACGGGATGGCCGGTCAACTTGTGCACGGCCCGCGCGATACCCTCCTGGCCCTCGCCGCCGACCGCAACTCGGGTCAGCTGGTCGTGGATGGCGGTCGAGCGTTGCAGCGCCCGCACCGTCTGAGCCAGCGCGGTATTCGCCGCAGACAGCTGCGCCGCGGTGGCCCGCTCCTTGGCATGCAGTTTCGCATTGACGACAGCGACGCCCGTCTGCTGGGCAAGGACCCGGAGCAGGAACTGCTCGGAGCTCGATGGCTGCTGCTGGGCTGCCACCACCAGATGGCCGATGGATCCCTCGAGTCCGCGCAGCGGGAAGGCCCATGCCCACTGCTCATCCGGGACGGTCAACATGCCGCCCCCGGTGCCCAGCAAACCAAGCTGAGCTTCGACGGTGGCCTGCACGTCGGGACTGGTGTAAGGCGATGCGGCCGCCTGCCAGCCGCTGTCAAGCAGGTGAACGCCACCCAGTTGGCAGCAGCCCAGCGACGGTATCGACGTGGTTGCCAGGTGCAGGATCTGCCGGACGTCCCCGCTCTCAGTCATCAACATTGACAGCACGAGCAGCCCCTGCAGGCTGGACAGCTGATCACGCAGCAGCGGATCGACTCGGGTGGCTCCGTCAGCGATGGGGACATCAGTGCTGGGCAGGCGGCCCCCCACGACACCCACCGGCCAGGCTGCAGTGTTCATCGCTGCGCTGCGTTCACGGCCCTCGATCGAACCGCGAGGAACTCATCGGGCTCGAGGTAATACGGGTTATCCAACACCATGCTGCCCAGCAATACCCGGGGATGAGTTTTGAGCACGTCGATGATGATTTCGCCGCTGAACCGCTCCAGGTCATAAAGGCAGAGAATGACCTGGGGATAGCGGGGTAGGAACCGGTTGAGCTCGGACTCATAACCGACCAGTTCCTCGACACCCGGTGCCTGTCGCAGTGCCCACGTCATCTCACCCACCGAACGGGCAAAGCGGAATCTGCCGGCCACCGCCGGACCGATGAAGTTCTCCCAGAACGCCAGCATCTCCTCGGTGCAGAACCGACCAGAGCGCAGGTAGGCATCGGTGGACGCGCGCAGTTCCAGCTGGCTGTCGCTGATCCAGCGGTCGACCTCCATCTCGCTACCTAATGCGGTCAGTACGTCTCGTGGATCGACTGCGTCCACCACACAAATGCATTTGTCGCCGATCCGCAGCCCTGCCTGAAGGTAGGGGATCAGGATCTCGTCTCGCTCACCGCAACCTCGGTAAAAGGCACAAATGTGATCTCCCACGGTCAGCTGCAGGCCGGGAATACCGAGTTCCAGGGGGTGAGTCACGCCCTACTCCCTCGTCGCGCAGCGCCGCGCGGGCACATTCGGTGTGAGTCCCATCACGGTACGCGCCAGTGGGCCGCCGCGGCTAGCGTCCATCAGTCGGCAGCACCGCAAGTCCTGCTGGGTCACCAGCTATCTCCCGTATCGAGCCCAATGGGTGACGAACAGGTCCTCCTCCTCTGCCGGCCGGGGCGGCACCGGACGTGACACCCAGGTGAGGTTGACGAAGTGGCGGGCGTTGACGTTCTCAGTAGTGATGTTGCCACCCCAGGTGCCGCAGCTGAGGCTGAGCGTGAACGGCAGGCCATTGCGTGGGCTGCCGGCTCCCTCGTTGAGGTTCTGGTTGACCAGCACCCTGGCAGTACGGGTGCCCAGTGCCAGCGCATCGACGTGTTCGTCGCTGCTGGTATGGATTCCGCAGGTGTGCCCGGCTCCTTGGTAGTCGGTGATCGCATTGACCAGCTCGACGGCCCGCTCGATTCCACCGGAGTATCGATACAGCGCCAGCACGACGGAGAGCTTCTCGCCGGAGAACGGGTACTCGGGCCCGACCAGCGGCCCGGTTCCATCGTGGCCGACGATGAGGAAGGTACGGTCCTGCCCGATGGTGAACCCTGCCAGCTCCGCGATATGTGGCGCCGGCTTGGCGATGACCTCAAGGACGGGGATGCCACCGCCGCTGGGCCACATCAACCTCTGTAGCGCCGCACGTTCAGCATCGGAGCAAAGGTGGCCACCTGCTGCCACCAACCGGTCGAGGAGCGCGTCGTGGATGCTCGCTTCGGCGAGCACCGCGTTGTCTGCTAGGCAGCTCGTGGCGTAGTCGAAGGTCTTGGCCGTGGCGATCGCCTGTGCCGCGTCATCGAGGTCGGCGGTCTCATCGACCACGTGAATGGCGTTGCCCACGCCGACGCCGTAGGCGGGGGTACCGGAGCTGTAGGCGGCGTGCACCATCGCGTGGCCCCCTGTCGCCACGATGAGGTCGGCTTGGCTCATCAGCTCCTGGGTCCGGGCGATCGACGGTGCGGAGATCACCTGGACCAGGTCGGCCGGTGCCCCGACCTGCTCGCAGGCCTCCCGCATGAAACCGACAACAGCCTGGCTGGTGCGCTTGGTCCGGGGATGCGGAGCAATAATGATTGCGTTGCGGCCCTTGAGTGCAAACAGCGTCTTGACCGGTGGGGTGGCGTCCGGCCCGGTCGTCGGGATCAGCGCCGCGACGACGCCCACCGGCTTGGCGATCATCACCAAGCCTCGCTCGGGGTCTTCGGAAACGACTCCCACGGTGCTTACCGAGCGCATATCGCGCAGTACTCCCAGCACTCTTTTGCTGATTTTGATGACTTTGTCGGGATAGTTCCCGAATCCGCCCTCATCCACGGCGAGCTGGGCGAGTGCCTCCGCCCGGTCCTTGCGAGCGACCGCCCACGCGACCGCGGTCACCAGCTCGTCAACCTGCTCCTGGGTGAAGTCAGCGATTGCACCTTGCGCGATTCGCGCCCGCGTCACCATTGACGACACGTCGTCGCTCATGACCCAACGATCTCGCGGGCGCCCAGGTGAAGGATTCGGCACCGCCGGACAAACCTGAGGGATTCCCCTGTCCGGCCAGGACGTCACCAGCCGCCTGCGCCGAACTTAAGGTCAAGGCTCCTCGGCTAGGACGACAAGGATGGCGCGCTGTGGATATTCGGGACAAGCAGTTCAACCTCGCCGAGTGGAACACCATCATCGAGAACAGCCTGGCCGACCCGGATTCCGAGCCATTGTTCAACCTGGACGGCGACGGCACCGTTGATGGGACTGTGTACGACGCCATCTTCGTGGGTGGCGGCGCGGGTGGACGGTTCGGTGCCGCATACATGAAAGCCATGGGCGGGCGCCCGCTGATCATCGACGCTTGGCCGTTCCTCGGTGGGTCATGTCCGCATCAGGCCTGCGTACCGCATCATCTATTCTCCGACGCTGCCGCCGAGCTCGATTTGATGCGCTGGTTCTCCGACGAGTTGTTCTTTCCGAAGTTCGACGCGTCGCGGGCCAGCATCCTGCAGATGGTCAAACTTTTCGTGGCTGGTCGCGGCAGTGCGCACGCGTTCATGAATTGGCAAACCAAGGAGCAGTTGGAAGTCGAATATGTCCTCAATGCGCGGGCGATCATCATCGACCGCAACACCGTAACCGCAGGAGGGAAGACTTTTCGCGGCCATAACCTGGTGCTAGGGATGGGCGCCCGACCGGTGTACCCGGACATTCCCGGTCTCAACCTGTGCGGCGTCTACGACTTCGTCAGCCTCGTCGAGGAATTGGACTACGAGCCCATCCGCTGCGTCATCATCGGCGGCAGCAAGGTAGCCATGGAGTACGGGGCATTTTTTCACGCGACGGGCTGCGACACAACGATCGTGACCCGTTCGCCCTTGATGCGCACGCGCAGCCTGCACCACGTCGACGAGGATCTGCGCCGATACGTCGTCGAGGGCATGCGCAAGCGCGGTATGGACATCTTTGAGGGCGCGGTACCGATTTCGGTGAACGGCAACGGTTCGGTACCCCATGGTTCGGTACATGGCGTGACGGTACGATTGGCCAGCGGCGAGGTGATCGACATCGAGACCGATTTCGTCTTCATGGCCACCGGGGAGCGCCCGAACTCGACGCACGCGCAGGAAGTGCTCGGTATCGAGGTCGGCCCCACCGGGCGGGTGATCGCCGACAAGACGATGCGGACCACCGTGCCGAATGTGTACGCGATCGGGGACATGATTGACGGGCCGATGGAGATGTTCAAGGCCCGTAAGTGCGGTGTGACGGCGGCCCGCAACATCATGGGGGAGCACATCGAGTTCGACTTCACCGAATACCCGGACTTCCTGCACACCACCTACGAGGTCACCTGGGTCGGACTCACCGAGGAAGAAGCTCGCACGGCATGCGAGGAGGTCATCATCATCCAGATGCCGCCGTACGTCGAAGGCCTCGACAGTGAAAACCTGCCGCTGCCGTGTTCGGATCGGTCCATGCTTTATGCCTTCAGCAGACCTGAGCTCAGCGGCTTCCAGAAGTTGGTCGTCGATGGCACTTCGCGCAAGGTGGTCGGCGCACACCACGTCGGCTACGGCGCCAAGGACGCCTTCCAATACCTGGACTATCTGATCCACCGGCCCGAAGGCCTGACGATCGACGAGCTCGGCTGGATGAACGAGCTGTTCCTCAACCCGGAGCACTTCATCCAACTGTCCCGGCTGCGCGCCGGGCGCCAGAGACTCGTCGACCTGTAGTCCCGGGGTCGCGTCTCATATCTGGGGACTCAGGCTGGCTAGCAGGGCTCGAGTTCGCCCGACACTGGCTGCTGTGTCCCCCACGGGGAATACAGCAGGCCACAACTCTGTGACGCCCAGATCGGCGTAGCGATGGAGCTGTTTTTCAACCTCGGACTCCGTCCCGACCACCGCCAGGGCGCCAACCGTGGTCACACCCTCGCGCTCGAACAGCCGGCGGTAGTTGTCCAAACCTCCGTACCGGGCGAAGACGTCATCGGCGACAGTGCGTGCCAGATCCGCGTCGTCACAGACCGCCACCGGCAGGGCCGCGACGATCCGGGGCCGCGGCCTGCCAGCAGCGTGCGCCGCCGCATGCAGATCAGGCACGATGCCATCCGCCAACCAGCGCGGACCGGCCAGCCATGTGACGACGCCGTCGGCGAGTTCGCCGGCCACCCGCACCATCTTCGGCGAAAGTGCACCGACGACGATCGAGACCGGGCTGGTGTCTGACACCGTGAACCCTCCCTCAACCTGGTAGAACGAACCCTGATACGTCACGCTGCCTTCGCGGAGCAGCGGTCCCAGCACGGCCAGGTACTCCCGCATGTGCTGAGCGGGACTGGTGTAGGGAATTCCGTGCAGCCCTTCGATCACCGGCCGGTGGGACACGCCGATCCCGAGGGTCAGCCGGCCACCGCAGAGGGCCTGCGTGGTGGCCGCCTGCTGAGCCAGCGCCAGGGGATGGCGCGGATAGGTGGGCACGATGCCCACCCCGAGCTCCACCCGGCTCGTCTGGGTGCCGGCGACCGCAAGAACACTCAGCGCGTCAACGCTGCGGGAGAAGTGTGTCGTCCACACCGCGGGAAAGCCGTCCGCTTCGGCCAGTCGAGCGTCCTCGACGATCTCCAGCGGTGACATCGATGTGCCGATGGCGTCACCGCCGATACCCATCGCGATGCGCATCGTCTCTCCACCCCTCCTAAGGCGCCACATGGATGCTTGTCGCTGTCCGGCGGGCACCGTGGACAGCGACAAGCATCCATGTCGCTGCGCAAGGTGCGCGTCACTGGCCGGTCCCGGGCGTCGCGGCATGCCGCGCAGCAGCGATGAGTGCTTGCTCAGCGTGGCGGAAGTGCTCCTGCCTCATGCGTGCCTGCCTGGAGAGGTCACCCGCCTCGCCGGTGCACGTCGCGACCATCCGCGCCACCTCGGCTGGCGCTGCGCCACCACGGGCGGTGCGGGTACGGACCACTTTCCGCGGATCCAGCGCCCGGGACAGTGCAGCACCATCGACACCGAGCGACCGGCCGAGCACGGCGAGCGCGGCAGCGTCGAGCGCGGCAGCGTCGATGTCGACCCCCCGCAGCCCCTGATCGGCCGCGGTGCGCACGGCATGGCCCACGATGCGGTAGGCGCTGCGGTAGTCCAGCCGGCAGGCCAGCATGAGATGCTCGGCGAGGTCCGCGGCCTGTGCGAAGCTGCCCTCCAGGACCGACCATAGTCGTTCGCCGTGGACCTGCAAGGTCCCAACC
>DASQVB010000035.1:0-7574 GCA_035640975.1 Pseudonocardiaceae bacterium | reverse complement strand
CAACGAATACCCCCACCTCTACGGCGGCTTCCTCAACCCCGACTCCAACGGCCGCGACATCTACTTCACCATGACCCAATACGACCGCTACAACGTCTCGATGATGCACGCCACCCTGCCGGCCGACGCAGTGAACAGCGCTAAGCCTCGCTGAGCTGCATCAACTGTCGAGCACTCCTTCGGCGGCGGCGGCGCGCAGGGCTTGGCGCCAGTGCCGCAGTTCGGGTAACCCGGCCGCCACCCACCCGGCGGTGTCGAGGACCGAGTTCGCCGGGCGGGCTGCGGGTCGGGGGAATTCCGCGGTGGAACACGGCCGCACCCGGTCCGGGTCGGCACCGAGTTCGGTGAATACCGCCCGGGCCAACCCGAACCACGTCGTGGAGGCGGCGTTGACGCAATGCAGCACGCCTGCTGGTACCCGCTCGGCAGCCAACGCGAGGGCGATCAGACCGTCGGCGAGATCCGCCGTCCAGGTCGGGTTGCCATGCTGATCATCGACCACCCGGACGGTGCCACCCGGCGGCCGGTCCTGTGCCGATCCATTGTCGGTCGCCAAGGCCGCCATGGTGCGGACGAAATTGCTGCCGTGCGCACCGTAGAGCCATGCCGTGCGCACCACATGCGCAGGCGCACCCGAGGACAGCACTGCCTGCTCGCCCGCCAGCTTCGTCTGGCCGTACACGGTGTCCGGCACAGCGAGGTCATCCACCCGGTGCGGCCCGATCCCGTCGCCCGCGAAAACGTAGTCAGTCGAGACCTGCACCAGATGGACCTGATGGGCGGCGCAGGCCCGAGCCAGATGCGCCGGACCTTGCGCGTTGACCGCATGCGCCCGTTGAGCACCCGTGGATTCCGCGGCATCCACCGCCGTGTACCCGGCTGAGTTGATCACGACCAGCCGGCTGCCGCGGTCAACCAACGACGCTGACGCGACCGCCTCGGACACCGCCGCGGGATCGGTGACATCGAGCTCAGCCGAACCCGGGGCACGAACCTGGGTGATCCCAGCACGGGCGGCAGCGGCCACCAGATCCCGGCCGAGCTGGCCCGCACCGCCGGTCACCAGCAGCGACAAGGTCATCCTGGGACCGCGGCGGACGACTTCAGCGGCTCCCACCACTGCCGGTGTTCGGCATACCACCGCACCGTATCGGCCAGGCCTTGCCGGAAGTCCACCCTGGGGCGGTAACCGAGCTCGGTTGCGATCTTCGTCCAGTCCACCGAGTAACGGCGGTCATGAGCCTTGCGATCGGTTACCGGCCGGACGCTGGACCAGTCCGCGCCGGTCGCCTCCAGCAGTAAGCCGGTGAGCTCGGTGTTGGTCAGTTCGGTGCCACCACCGATGTTGTACATCTCACCGGCTCGACCGCGCTCGAGTACCAGCGCGATGCCATGGCAATGATCGTCGGCGTGCAACCAGTCCCGCACGTTGAGCCCATCGCCGCACAACGGCACCGGCAACCCGTCGAGCAGGTTCGTGACGAACAACGGGATGACCTTCTCCGGATACTGGTAGGGCCCGTAGTTGTTGGAGCAGCGGGTGATCCGCACATCCATGCCGTGGGTGCGGGCGTAGGCGCGGGCGAGCAGGTCAGAACCCGCCTTGGACGCCGAATATGGCGAGTTGGGTTCCAGCAGGTGGTCCTCTGTCCAGGAGCCTGACTCGATCGAGCCGTACACCTCGTCAGTGGAGACGTGCACAAACGTCGACACACCGGCCTCCAGCGCGGCCTGCAGCACGGTGTGGGTACCTACCACGTTGGTCACCACGAACGGGGCGGCACCAAGGATCGAGCGGTCCACATGCGACTCCGCGGCAAAGTGCACCACCGCGTCGACACCAATCATCAGGTCGGCCACCAACAATGCGTCGGTGATGTCGCCCTTGACGAAATGCAGCGCCGGATTGGTCGCGACCGGCGCCAGGTTCTCCGCGTTGCCTGCATAGGTCAGCTTGTCCAGGACCACCATTTCGGCGCCGGCCAATGAAGGTTCCGCCCCGCGCAGCACCCGGCGCACGAACGTGGACCCGATGAATCCAGCACCACCGGTAACGAGAAGCCGCATCGGTTCACTCCCCAACCTGCCGGCAGTCAGACAGCGGCGATCCGAGTGTGCCATGGCAACCCGGCTAGGCGTTCACGCGTCTGCACTAGGCAAGCGGATAGCCTGCCTTGCCGCCGCACCAGCCGCAGAACGCAGGAGGGGGATGCGTGGAAGACAGGCCACCCCGGCCGGGGAGTTCCGCCAGGCAACCCGGGCGGCCGGGTCGGCGGGAGTTAGACGGCGATCCGCAGCTCTGGAAACAACCCTCGAGAGAGCCCCGGACGGCCCGCAACTCCCCGACCATGTCGTCGCCGCGCGCACGTGGCGAGATACCAGCTTTCCGGCGACGTCCGAAGTATGCGTTTGGCGGGGTCAAGCTGGTGCTTGTGATGGTTTCTGCCCTGGTGCTAGGCCTCACCGGATACGGCTGGTCGACCTTTCAGAGTCTGCAGAAAGGCTTGAGCACCACGGATGTCATCGGCTTCAGCGGTTTGGACGCCGCCACCGACATCCTGCTGGTGGGCATGGACAGCCGCACCGATGCGCAGGACAACCCGCTACCCGCCGACGTGTTGTCCCGGCTGCGTGCCGGCAACAACGAGGGTGAGCTCACCGACACCATGATCCTGGTGCGGATTCCCAGCGACGGCATGCACGCGGTAGCGATCTCGCTGCCCCGGGACCTGTACGTGCAGATGCCCGAGGGATACGGCAAGCACAAACTCAATTCCGCGTTCACCCGGGCCAAGAGCGCCACCGCAGCGCAGCTCGTCGAGCAAGGAGCCGATCCGGCCACGGTCCGCAGCCAGTCCGTCGCCGCGGGTCGAAAGCTGCTGCTGGAGACCGTCCAGGATCTCACCGGAGTCGGCATCGACCACTACGCGGAGATCAACCTGCTGGGCTTCTCACTGCTCACCGAGGCCGTCGGTGGGGTGGAGGTATGCCTGCGGGAACCGGTCAACGACAAGTTCTCCGGCGCGAACTTCCCGGCCGGGCCGCAGGTGATCTCGGGGCCGGACGCGCTGGCGTTCGTCCGGCAACGGCATGGGCTGCCCGGCGGCGACTTGGACCGCATCGTGCGCCAGCAGGCGTATCTCGCCGCGCTGGCCGACAAGGTGCTCTCGGCTGGGACGCTGGCCAGTCCTACCCGGATCCGCCAGCTGATCGACGCGACCCAACAATCGCTGGTGCTTGACGAGGACCTCGACCTGCTCGACTTCGCTGCTCGGATGCAAGGCCTTGCCGCAGGCAACGTGATGTTCAAGACCGTTCCGGTGCTGGGCGATGGTGACAGCGAGTCCGACGGCGCGGTGCTCAAGGTCGACCCGGAGGCCGTGCAGGCCTTCGTCGCCCAGGCCATCGACATCCATCCCGCGCCGGATCTCGCACCCGGCTCCCCAGCCAGAGCGGCGGTCACAGTCGACGTGCTCAACGCTTCGGGCGTGACCGGGCTGGCCAACTCGGTGTCCGAGCAACTGGCCGGGCAAGGGTTCCGTCAAGGCGCGGTCGGCAACACTCCGACCCGACCTACCAGCGTGGTGCGCCATCCAGCCGGCGACCAGGACGCCGGCGCCGCGGTGGCCGAGACGCTGGGCGGTCTGCCGGTTGAAGAGGGCTCCAACCTGGCTCCTGGGACCGTGCAGGTGTACCTCGGCCGGGACTACGCCGGCCCGGACCGATCACGGATCGGCGGCGCTTCTTTCCTATGGGTGGGCGGGGCGACCGCCAGCAACGCCCTGCGACCGGTCGCGTATACCGCCCTACCCCCACTTGCAGCTGCGGCACCGAAACCGCCGATGGCTGGCCGCGACGTGCCGTGCGTCTCCTGACCCGGTCTTGCTGAGGAGCCGATGACTATCACCGACAAGTTGCTCGGTCCACTGCTGCGCAGCGACCCCGCGCGACCACGGATCACCCACTATGACGACGCCGCCGGCAGCCGGATCGAGCTGTCCGGCGCCACGCTGGCCAACTGGGCAGCCAAGACCGCGAACTGGTTACGCGACGAGCTGGACGTGCAGCCCGGCGATACGGTCGCAGTGTTGCTGCCCCCGCACTGGCAGACCGCCGGGGTGCTCCTGGGCGCCTGGTGGTGCGGCGCAACCGTCACCACGTCGCCTGCCGGCTCGCAGGTCACCCTCTGCGGATTGGACCGGATCGCCTCCGCAGCTGGTGCCGATGAGGTGGCGGCGCTCGGGCTGGACGCCCTGGGCATGGGCCTTCCAGTGCTGCCGCCCGGGATCCGCGACTATGCCACCGAGGTTCGGGTGCATGGCGACACCTTCACGTCCGGTGCGCCGAGCCCCGACGCCGACGAGGTTGTTGCCGCGGCCCGGGTCCGCGCCGCGGAACTGGGTCTGGACGCCGGTGACCGCTTGTTGTGCACGGCAGGCTGGGACGGGGCCGTGCCGGGGGAAGTGTTGCTCGCCGTGCTCGCCGTCGACGCGTCACTGGTGCAGTGCACCGGCGCCGATCCTGCCGCCCTGGCGGACCGCTGCGCCGCCGAGCGGATTACCGCCACCCTCACGTAAATATCCCGGTTCCGCTGATGCGATCCTCGGCGCGGCGGGACTGTGAACCCGACAGTTCTGGGAGCCGAACAGCAGTGTCGATGACATGAGTTCGTGATGGGCCCGGGATACCCTTGCCCGGGGCAGTGATCGGAAGATTCGGCGGTAAGACTATGCGCGGCATGCTGGGCAGTGGCCGGACAAATGGGATCATCGCGACACTGGTGTTGCTTGTTGTCGCGGTGCTGGTGGCCGGTTGCACCGGCTCAGGGCAGCGTTCCGGACCGTCCAACGGAGAAGCTGCGGCACCGCCGCAGGTCAGCATCCAGCCAGGCGACAAGGCTGAGGACGTCAAGCCGACGCAGCCCGCCTCAGTGAGCGTCACCGAGGGTGAATTACGTGAGGTCGCGCTGACCAACCCGGACGGCAAGGCGGTGGCCGGCACGCTGCGCCCGGACCGGCGCAGTTGGACCAGCACCGAGCCGCTGGGCTACGGCAAGACCTACACCTGGAGTGGCACCGCGACCGGCGACAGCTCCGCGCCGGTGTCCATCACCGGTTCGTTCACCACAGTCGAGCCACGCCAGCTCGTCCATGCCACCCTGAACATCGGTGATGGCGATACCGTCGGCATCGCCGCGCCGGTCATCTTGCAGTTTGATAATCACGTGGCCGACAAGGCCGCCGTGGAACGAGCCCTGCAGGTAGAGACGTCAGTACCGGCGGAAGGTTCGTGGGCTTGGTTACCCGACGACAACGGCGGCTCCCGGGCGCACTACCGGACTCGGGAATACTGGCAGCCCGGCACCCAGGTCAAGGTCGTCGCCAAGCTCTACGGTGTGGACTACGGCGACGGATCCTACGGCGAGGATGACCTGACTACTTCTTTCACCGTCGGTCGAGCCCAGATCGTCAAGGCCGACGTCAACAGCCACCGCCTGATCGTTATCCGGGACGGCCAGGAGGTGATGAACTTCCCGGCAAGCTACGGGTTGGCCTCCGACCCGCAGCGCCACACCACCAACGGCGTCCACGTGGTGATGAACAAGTCCCAGAAAGTACTGATGTCCAACCCTAAATACGGCTATGTCGACTTGCCCATGTATTGGGCGGTGCGGGTCTCCAACTACGGCGAGTTCATCCACGCTAACCCTGAGTCCGCTGGCGCCCAAGGTTCGGCCAACGTCACCCACGGCTGCATCAACCTGTCCACCGCAAACGCTCGGCAATACTTCGACAGCGCGATGTTCGGTGATCCGGTAGAGGTGACCGGCAGCCCCACCCAGTTCAGCGGGGAGCACGGTGATATCTACGACTGGACCGTCCCGTGGGACGCCTGGAAGGCCATGTCGGCCCTGGACTCCTGAACAGCGCGCGGTTCATCACCATGCGTTAGATCGATTGGTGCCTGATGCCGTGAGTTTTCAGGCGCCAGGCACCAGCACAGCACATTTGCCAGTTGAGGCGCGCTGCGGTTCCGTCTGATGGAAGCGCACGTTTGGCTGATTCGCCGGGGGTGGTGAAGCAATCCTCTGCACCTACCTGCGCGGCGACCGTTGGCAACGATACAAAGCGGCAACGACGCCACCGCCGTTCACGTACGGTTTGAGGACTACTGGTAGCAGTTCGAGGACTCAAAGTAATAGTCGGCGGCTCGAGCCGTGACCGGCGTAACGCGGGGTCACACCGTCGGCGATCAAACACCGAGACCTTCGTGCGATAGGTACGTGGGGTTGGAGGAGAAGTAGGGCTCCCGGGTGAGACGGCCGCGTGCCAAATCATAAGCGCGGCTGTCGCAGTTCGGGTGATGTGGTCTGCTCTGACGGATGCTGCGGACAGGAACCTATGGAGAGGTCGGAGATGCCACAAATCACTAACGGTATGCCGGCTACTTTGCTTCGAAAGGCTACTTGGATAAAGAGCCGGTTCAGTAATCCCAACGGGGAGTGCGTGGAGTTGGCAAAGCTGACAAATGGAGAGATCGCCGTACGCAATTCCCGGCATCCGGGTGGCCCTGCCCTCATTTTCACCCGTGCCGAGATGGCCGCGTTCATCCAGGGCGTGGAGGAGGGTGAGTTCGACGAGCTGACGGGGTGATCGCTCGAGACGGTCCAGCCAGCATCCGACCGTCGATCACGCTCGGGCGTGGCTGCGGGGACCGACCACGCCGCACACCAATCATAGGCAACCAGCCCGAACACGCTGGCCGCTCGCAGAGCCACCACGAGATCGAGCGCGGACCTTGGCCCACCCAAATGGCCGACTTGCGAATCAAAGCTCTTTCAGGGTACTGCCGAGGAGCCCGATCGTCTCGGTAGGGGTTTTGGCCTGCACAGCCAATCGATCCATAATTTCTCGGTAGTGCTGGATGTCTTCAATTTTGTCCAGGTAGAGGGAGCTGGACAGCTGTTCAAGGTAGACGATGTCTGGTAGATCGGGTTCAGCGAACCGCAGGAGAGAGAACGGGCCACCTAGCGCCGCGTGCGGACCGGAATAGATCGGTATCACCTGGAGCGTGACGTTGGGGAGCTCGGCCACCTTGATCAGATGCTCAATCTGTTCCCGCATCACCGAACGTCCGTTAAGCCGCCATAGTGAAGCCTCTTCCATCACTGCCCACAACTGCGGTGCCTCGGGTTGGGTGAGGATTTCCTGACGTGTCATCCGCAGTGCGAGCCGGCGCTCGATGTCATCGACGGATCGGCGTGGGTGACCGAGCTGGATGACGGCGCGGGCGACCTCTGGAGTCTGCAGCAGGCCCGGCACGAGTTGTGGTTGATAGGTACGGATGATTGAACTGGCCTGCTCCAAGCCCAGGTAGATCTCGAACCAGCTCGGCACGATGTCGCTGTATTGATGCCACCATCCGGGCACGTTGGCCCGGCGGACCAGCGTCAGGAACGCTCCTCGCTCTTGCTCATCAGTAATGCCGTAGAAAGTGAGCAGGTCCGTCACGTCGCGTTCCCTGAAGCCGACCCGCCCGAGCTCCATGCGGCTGATCTTGGCATGGGACGCCCG
>DASQVB010000034.1:0-2520 GCA_035640975.1 Pseudonocardiaceae bacterium | reverse complement strand
CTCTCGGGGGTTCCCCAATAGGAGCTTCTACGCGCGGTTTAGGAATGGTTTGTGAGTCGTAGCGATTAACCTACTGCTTTGCCTGGCTCGTGGGCGGTCAGACTCGTGGTCATTTCGTACCTGTTTCGCGTTTCACGGTGCATACGCCTCAGCTGCAAGCTGGGAACCGACGCTGCGATTAACAGATGCAGGCGGGTCCTGATCGGATCGCTCGACATGGGCATGCGGCGGTCGCCGGGTGGTGTTGGAGTGCGGCGCGGTGCTGCTCGTTGCGGTGACATGCGGCCATTACGGTGGTAGCCCGGCGCCGTGTGTGATGGCCAAGGCGGGAGCCGCGTGGTCCCAGAAGCACGTGACCTTTCCTTTGACGATCGTTGTGCGCCGCAACCCTGCTTTGCACGGTGCTGTTGGTGTTCGGTTGTCGTCCGCGTGCGTTGGTGGCCTGGTCTGCTTCCCCGTACGTCCCCGCCGACCAACGCCGCGCCGCCGACACGAATCCCTTACAGGTGATAGGACCTCCCGGTCTCCGCCATCGCCCAAAGCGAACGAGGAGCTCGTGAAGGTGGGTAACCGTCGATCTTCCGGCCACGAGCAAGAAGTTGATTGCCATACCGCGTACTGGACACCGATGCCCCAACATGTTCCGGGGAGCCGACGGGGGTGGCCGGTGGGTTCACCCTGGATGGGCTCGGCGGCTGGTTCATCACCGGCATTGAGGGAGGCCCGTCGAACGTGATGGGGATCAGCCTGCCGCTGGTTCGCCGGCTGCTCACCGAGGTGGGCGTCATGGTCACTGATCTGTGGAAACGGGACTAGGCTCGGTGCCATGCCGGTACCGAACGACACAGACCCGAAATTGTCCGCCTACGCCCACCCCGAGCGCCTGGTCACCACCCAATGGCTGGCCGAGCACCTGGGTGAACCCTGGCTCGTGGTGGTCGAGTCCGATGAGGACGTGCTGCTCTACGACACCGGCCACATCCCCGGCTCGGTCAAGGTCGACTGGCACACCGAGCTGAACGACCCGGTGACCCGTGACTACGTGGACGGGCAGCGGTTCGCCGAGATCTGCGGCGAGCGGGGTATCTCCCGGGACAGCACGGTCGTTTTCTACGGCGACCGGAACAACTGGTGGGCCACCTATGCGCTGTGGGTGTTTAGCCTGTTCGGGCACCCGGACGTGCGCATCCTGGACGGCGGCCGGGCCAAGTGGGTCGCCGAGGGCCGGGAGATGACCACCGAGCAGTCCAAACCCGAGCGGGTGGAGTACCCGGTCATTGAGCGCGACGACAGCACCATCCGGGCGTTCAAGGACCAGGTGCGAGCGCACCTGGGCAAGCCGCTGGTGGACGTGCGCTCACCCGGCGAGTACACCGGCGAGCTGCTGCACATGCCGGACTACCCACAGGAGGGCGCGGTGCGCGGCGGGCACATCCCGGGCGCGGCCAGCGTGCCGTGGGCCCGGGCGGCCGCCGAGGACGGCACCTTCAAGTCCCGGCAGGATTTGGAGGACATCTACCAGCGCGAGCAGGGGCTCTCCCCGGACGATGACGTGATCGCCTACTGCCGGATCGGCGAGCGGTCCAGCCACACCTGGTTTGTCTTGACCCATCTGCTCGGGTTCCCCCAGGTACGCAACTACGACGGCAGCTGGACCGAGTGGGGCAACTCGGTACGGGTACCCATCGCGGTAGGTGCCGAGCGCGGCTCGGTCAGCTGACGATGTCGCTGGGAGTGAGCCCATCGTGACCGCCTCAGTCGAACTGCCCCCGAAGCTGTCGGAGCTCGTCGACGACTTCTCCGGGCTCGGCGTCAAGGACCGGCTGCAGCTGCTGCTCGAGCTGTCCCAGGAGCTGCCCGCACTGCCGGAGCGCTATGCGGGCCACCGCGACGCGATGGAGCAGGTGCCCGAGTGCCAGACACCGCTGTTCCTGGCGGTCGAGGTGGACCCTGAGCGGACGGTGCACCTGTTCTTCGACGCTCCCCCAGAGGCACCGACCACGCGGGGGTTCGCCTCGATCATGTACACCGGGCTGGACGGGGAAAGCACGGACACCGTGCTCGGCGTGCCGAACGACTTCTACCTGGCCCTCGGGTTGGGTGAGGCGGTCAGCCCGCTGCGGTTGCGCGGTATGGTAGCCATGCTGGCCCGGATCAAGACCCAGGTCCGCTCCGCTCGCTGACCTCGCCCGGTTCGCCCGTTTCCGGCCGGGGTTGCCCTCTACCCTCCCGCTACGGGTCTGCTGTGTTGACCGATGGCGAGCTCTGGCAGGGTAGGCCGATGCGCCGTTGTCAGGTTCAGGTGCCGCCCACGTCCGGTTTTGCAGGGTTCCAGTTTTCCGGCGGAGGTGATCCTGCTGGCGGTCCGGTGATACCCGCGGTACGTAAGACGAGGGGCTCTGATGCCCCTATAGATGTCAAGCCGCTGACGGCTCGGCTCCGGGTGGATGTGACGGGCCCGTGGGCCCAAGCGGGGCAGTCTAAACCGGTGAATTGGAACAATCAGTGGGACAGCGAGCG
>DASQVB010000033.1:0-4772 GCA_035640975.1 Pseudonocardiaceae bacterium | reverse complement strand
CGCCGCGCTTGCCACCCACCGCGGGCTCACCAGCGATCTGACCGAGGATCTCATGGATACGGCACGAGGCGCCGCCGAAGCTATCGACTCCGGCGCTGCGGCCGCATTGCTGGAGCGCTGGGCAAGGCTGACAACTGAGCTGTCCGCCACGTGACGCTGCGTTGACGCGTGCAGCCGCCTGGTTGCCCGTGACAAGTGCGCCGGTTCGCGCCATATAACGAGTACGGAATGTATTTGCGATAGGTGAGGGCACTCGTTCGGGTGGCATGGTGCCACTGATAGGTGAAGATCCGCGCCCATCCGTTCCTGGGACCGTTACTCCGGTCGCGGGATGATCTCCCGTGACCGGTCCAGCACCGGACGTTGACGTCCGAGAACAGGAGACGCCGCGGGTGGTGTCCCATCGTCTGAGTCGCGCTGCTCGCGGGGTGGCGGCTGGGGTCATAGCCGCTGCTGTGTTCGGCATGTCCGCGCTTCCTGCGGCCGCCGACCCGGCACCCGGCCCCACTCCCGATCCGGCCAAGACGGTTGAAGAGGTCCGGGATCTGAGTCACCAGGCCGAGGTGATCACCGAGCAATGGCATCTTGCCACCGATCGGTTGCTGGCCCGTCGGGCAGATGCCGACCGGGCTCGTAGTGACGCAGCGGCCGCGACGGCCACCGCTGACCAGGCTCGGTCTGCGCAGCAGGCGTTCCGCGCCCAGGTTGACCGGCTGACCAGCGCGACCTTCGAGGGCGTCCGGATCAGCAGCCTGACCGCGATGCTGATCAGCGACTCACCCCAGCAGTTCATGGAGCAGATGTCTGCGCTGGACGTGCTGGCGGTGAGCAACAGAGCGGCGATGGACAAGCTCTCCGACGCCGTCACTCGTACCGAGCAGGCGGAGACCGCTGCCACCGACGCCGAGACCCGGGCAGCCGTCGCGGAGCTGGACGCCGGCCGGATAGCTGGAGATGTGGCCCAGGCCCGGATCGAGATGGGCCGTCGCATCGGTGCGGTGCAGGCTCGCCTTGGCCAGCTCACTCCGGATGAACTCGCCCGCTACTCCTCGGAGGGATTCACTGACTTCCCGCTCGACATTGCAGGTGACGGGCTCGGGATCAGGGCGCTGCGGGCGGCACTGACCAGGCAGGGCGCACCATATGTCTGGGGCGCCGAAGGTCCCGGTACCTTCGACTGTTCGGGCCTGATGCTGTGGGCCTACCGTCAAGCCGGGGTGAACCTGCCCAGGGGCAGCTGGGACCAGGCCAGGAGCGGCACCCCGGTGGTTTCGGGGCTGATGCCAGGGGATCTGATCGCGCTGTACTCGCCAGTGAGCCACATCGGCATGTACGTGGGCAACGGCCTATACCTTCACGCGCCCCAGAGCGGCGATGTGGTCAAGGTGGCCAGGGTTCCCTGGCATGTCGTCACGGCGATCCGGCGAGTCGGCTGATTCGCGCCCTTATCTTGCCTGGATCTACTGGGTAGCGAGCCTCGCGCTCCGAAATTGTCGGTATGACGCTCTAACGTCCGCCGTGACGAGATCACGAGTGAGACGGGAGCCCGACATGATCGTGGATTGCGACCGATGCCAGGTGCGCGGCAACGCTTGCCAGGACTGCGTCATCACCGTTCTGCTCGGAGCGCCGCCGGGGGCCGTCGAGCTGGATGGTGCAGAACGTAAGGCGCTGGACACCCTCGCCGAAGCGGGGATGGTGCCCCAGTTGCGCCTGGTCGATCCTGCCGGAGATCACAACGCGATGCCGGTCCGCACTGCTACCGGCGCCCGGTTAGGCAGCGGCGCTGAGCGGTCGATGACAGGCGGTGAGCGGTCAACACGCTCCGTAGGCTGATCGGGCCGGGTGAACATTGTGGCGGTTGCGGTGACGCCAACCGTGTCCGGAAGGCGCTTCGCCCCATTGCGGGTGCGTCGGTGGTGGACAGTGCAAGTGACCTTTCGTAACCTTGCCGCGACTTAGCGGTAGCTGCTTCCAAGCCGGGAGGCACGCAAGTCGCCGCCGAATCGGCTTCGTCGGTGCTGCCATACGACAGCCGAGCCGGGGATCCAACTCTTTCGGGATGAATCCGGGAGGAGCGTTCGCGCCCAGATGAAGGGCCCGCGTCCGCTTCCCGCCTGAACCCGTCGGTTAACCCGGTAGGTGGTCCAAGGGAAGAGGAGACAGACGGGACGTGTCGTCGCACCGTCTGAAGCGCAGCGTGCCGGCAGCGGTCATTGCCGGCACCATGGCTGTCCTGCTGGTCTTGATTCCCACTCCGGCTGCGGCCGACCCCGCACCGCCCGAAGACGCTCCGGCGGCGGTGCAACGGCTCGCCGAGCTGAACCATCAGGCTGAGGTGCTCACTGAGCGGTGGCACTACGCCCGTGACCAGCTGAATGCCCGCCGGCTGGACCTGGAGCGGGCCAGGGCTGACGTCACCGTCGCAGCCGCCTCAGGCGAACGCGCCAGAGCAGTCCAGGGTCAATACCGCGGTCAGGTCGACCGGCTGGCCCAGGCCTCCTTCCAGGGTGCGCGCCTCAATCGGCTGTCCGCGGTGTTGATCAGTGACTCTCCCGAGGAGTTCCTGGATCAGATGTCGGCGCTGGACATGCTCGCGGTGGACAACAAACAGGCCCTGGACCGGCTCAGCGGCGCCGTCCTAGCCGCCCAGCAGGCCGAGCGGACGGCTAACGAGGCGGCAGCGCGGGCCGGCCAGGCCGAGCGCGATGCGGCACGGATCGAAGGCGACTTGACCCGCTCGCGCGATGAGATGGATCGCCAGATCCAGGTGGTCCAGCAGCTCCTCGGGGCACTCAACCGCGAGGAGCGGGACGCCTACACGTCCGGCGGTAGTACCGAGTTCCCGGTCAACCTCGTCGGCAGCGGTGCCGCGATCCAAGCGACGCGGGCCGCGCTGAGCAGGCAGGGCTCGGCATATGTGTGGGGCAGCGAAGGTCCGAGAACTTTCGACTGCTCAGGGCTGGTGAAATGGTCCTTCGAGCAGGCCGGCATGTCGGGCCTGCCGCACTCGTCCCAGGCGCAGGCGCGAATGGGGAGCAAGGTCAGCCGGTCGCAGCTTCGGCCGGGCGATCTCATCGCGCTGTACTCGCCCATCAGCCACATCGGCATCTATGTCGGTGACGGGTTCTATGTGAACGCACCGCAGCCCGGTGACGTGGTCAAGGTGGTTCGGGTGCCGTGGGGCCAGGTCACCGCGATGAGCCGGATCGCCTGAGCACACCCGATCCGGCTACCCTCCGGCGGTGCCGCGCATCCTGCTGGTGAGCAATGACTTCCCGCCCCGGGCCGGCGGTATCCAGACCTACCTGCACAAGCTGGCCATGGCATTACCCGCCAGCGAGGTCGCGGTCTACGCACCGGACTGGCCGGGAGCGGCATCCTTCGACGCGCAGTTGCCCTTCCCGGTCATCCGGCATCCCGGGTCTCTCATGCTTCCCACTCCAGCGGTACTGCGGCGGGCCGTGGGGCTGCTGCCAGAGCTGCGCTATGAGACCGCGTGGTTCGGCGCTGCCGCCCCGCTGGCACTGCTGGGGCCGGCGTTGCGTCGCGCAGGGGTACGACGGGTGGTGGCCAGCAGCCACGGGCACGAGGTGGGCTGGTCCATGCTGCCGCCTGGCCGGATGGCACTGCGCCGGATCGGGGTGGATGCCGACGTGGTCACCGCGGTGAGTCGGTACACCCGCCGCCGCATTGCCTCCGCGTTCGGTCCGCAGGCCGCGCTTGAACTACTCCAGCCTGGAGTGGACTGTGCAGAGTTTCAACCGGATCCCGCGGCACGGGCAGAGATCCGGCGACGTCATCGGCTGGGAGAGGCTCCGGTCGTGCTGTGCGTGTCCCGGCTGGTGGCCCGAAAGGGACAGGACACGCTGGTGAAGGCATTGCCCGCGATCCGGCGGCAGGTGCCAGGTGCCAGGTTGCTACTGGTGGGGGACGGACCTCGGCGCGCGGCGTTGCATCGGCTGGCTGCGGAATGTGGCGTCGCCGAGGCCATGATCTGCACGGGACCAGTGCCGTGGTCGGAGCTGCCCGCGCACTATGCGGCGGGTGACGTCTTTGCGATGCCTTGCCGGACCCGTGGCCGGGGGCTGGACGTCGAAGGGCTCGGGATGGTGTATCTCGAGGCTGCGGCAACTGCCTTGCCCGTGGTCGCTGGAGACGCAGGTGGAGCG
Source organism: Pseudonocardiaceae bacterium (assembly GCA_035640975.1). Classification (GTDB taxonomy): domain Bacteria; phylum Actinomycetota; class Actinomycetes; order Mycobacteriales; family Pseudonocardiaceae. The sequence goes on along the minus strand of DASQVB010000033.1, from coordinate 600 downwards.
CGGGAGACCGTCTGTCCTGGGGACACCGGTGAGCTGGTGAACGGCCGTGACGTCGCAGCGGTGGCCAAGACCGTCGGGACGCTGCTTGCCGATCCCGAGCGGGCTGCGGCGATGGGCCGGCGCGGGCGGAGCTGGATGCTGCAGGACTGGGACTGGGGATGCCGCCAGCAGCGGCTCGAAGAGCTGCTGCTGGCGAGTTCGTGAGTGGGTACAGTGTCATGGCACTGTTACCCACTCACGAGTAGAGCGAGTCGATCTCGGCGGCGAACTCCTTGGCCACCACCGCACGCTTGAGCTTGAGACTCGGAGTGAGCTGGCCACCAGCCTCGGTGAAGTCGACCGGCAGGATATGGAACTTGCGGATCGTCTCAGCCCTGGAGACGGTCGTGTTGGCGTCGTCCACCGCATCTTGCACCTCGGCGCGCAGGGACTCATCCTCGGCCAGGTCGGCGGCGGAGGTGCCTGCCGGCTTGCCGTGATCGGTGCACCAGGCCGGCAGCGCCTCGGCGTCGAGAGTGATCAGGGCGGCGATGAAGGGCTGCTTGTCGCCCACCACCATGCATTGGCTGATCAGCCGGTGAGCCCGGATCCGGTCCTCCA
>DASQVB010000032.1:0-2395 GCA_035640975.1 Pseudonocardiaceae bacterium | reverse complement strand
CAGGTGGAGCCGTTGCTGAAGATCATCGCTGATGTCGTCGACGAGCTGTGCGCGCCGGGCAACCCGTGGCGAGTGCGGGTCGTCGGGGCGCTGGACCTGTTACCGCCGGAGATGGCGCAGCGGCTGACCACCGCAGCAACTCGGACCCGGGATCGGTCCGGGTTGGCGGTGAACGTGGCGGTGGGATACGGCGGCCGTCAGGAGATCGCCGATGCGTTGCGCAAGCTGCTGCTCAAGCACGCCGAAGCGGGCACCACCATGGAGGAACTCGCCGAGGTGCTCGACGTCGAGCAGATCGCGGAGCACCTCTACACCTCCGGCCAGCCCGATCCTGACCTGGTGATCCGCACGTCGGGGGAGCAGCGGCTGTCGGGTTTCCTGCTCTGGCAGTCCGCACATTCGGAGTTCTGGTTCTGCGACGCCCACTGGCCGGCCTTCCGCAAGGTGGACTTCCTGCGCGCCCTGCGTGACTTCGCCGCTCGGCACCGCCGGTTCGGCTCGTGAGTGAGTAACCGTGTTCTGCCGCTAGGCAACCACGCCAGCCACTTCCGGGCTCTATCGTCAGCGACATGAGCGGCAGCGCCACTGATCTGGTTCACGAGTACTTAACGCTCGGCCTGCGGTTCGATCGTCTCGTTGAGGGCTTCGTCGACGCCTATACCGGCGACCCGGCGTTGCGTCGCGTGGTCGACAACGAGCCGCGTCCGGATCCGGCGATGCTGGCCCGCCGCGCCCGGGAGCTACGAGTCGAACTCACCGTGTCGGGTCTGCCCGAGTCGCGGACCCGTTTTCTGGAGGCGCACCTCGCCGCCCTGGAGTGCAGTGGGCGTGTTCTGGCCGGTCAGCAAGTTGGTTTCGTGGCCGAGGTGCAGGCGTACTTCGACGTCCTCATCGAGCCTGGTGACCCCGACGTCTACCGCCAGGCGCACGCCGAGATCGACCGGCTGCTGCCGGGCGCCGACCCGCTCGCGCAGCGGTTGGCCGCCTACCGGGCTCGAGACGAGATCCCGCCGCAACGGCTGGAACCCGCTGTGCATGCACTGTCCAGTGCACTGCGAGATCGGGTCCGCGGCAGTATCGGACTGCCCGCGCAGGAGACCGTGCACTACCAGGTGGTCACCGACAAGCCGTGGAGCGGGTTCAACTACTACCTCGGGAATTTTCGCTCGCGGGTGGCGATCAATGCTGATTTGGGGCATCGGATGGCCAACCTGCCGCACCTGGTCGCGCACGAGTCCTATCCCGGCCACCACACCGAGCACTGCCGCAAGGAGGCCGGTCTGGTACGGACGCAGCGGCAGAACGAGCAGACGATCTTCCTGGTGAACACCCCGCAGTGCCTGATGGCTGAGGGAATGGCCGACCTTGGGTTGCGTGCTGCAGTAGGCCCCGGGTGGGGGCCGTGGGCCGCGGAGATCCTTGATGACCTGGGTCTGAGACTGGACGGTGAGCTCGCCGAACGCCTCGAGGCAGCGGCGGCCGGCCTGCTCGGTGTTCGCCAGGATGCCGCGCTGATGCTGCATGATCAGGGCGTCGACCCGGCGGATGTGCTGGCTTACCTACAGCAGTGGCTCCTGGTCACCGAACCGCGGGCGCGCCAGATGCTGCGGTTTCTGTCCGATCCGCTCTGGCGTGCCTACACCACCACCTACGTTGAGGGCTACCGGCTGCTGCGGACCTGGCTGGAGGCTCGCCCGCCGGCGCAGCCGCTGTCCCAACGCTACCTGCGGTTGCTCGACGAGCCGCTGATCCCGTCGGCGGTACGCGCCGAACTGGCCGGATGAGGTTACCGACCGACACGCTTGATTCACCTGCCTGGAAGCCTGCCCACAACGGCCACACACCGGTAGCGTGCGAAGTGGCGGGACGTGCCGGAGGCGTCACGCCACGGGAGGCCCTGATCGTGGCTGCTGTCGGTTGGGCGGATAAACCGCCCACGGCGAGCACGGGAGGGCCGGCACCCGGCCCTCGTGGTCGGTCCCGCTGACCCAATTGGGTCGCTGTGGCCTCATCCGGCCACTGCGGGAGCGATCAACCAGAGCCGGCCGGCCCACCGAGTAGCGGGCGCGGGTGCCGCGCACGTCAGGGAGCTGCCGTGAATGCCTCTCGCTCGCCCCGCTCCACCGCCCCGGGTATCCGCACCTACGTGCTGGACACGTCGGTCCTGCTGTCGGATCCTTGGGCATTCATCCGGTTTGATGAGCACGAGGTGGTGCTCCCTCTCGTAGTCATCGGGGAACTGGAGGGCAAGCGGCACCACGCGGAACTTGGTTGGTTCGCCCGGGAAGCGTTGCGCCTGCTGGACGATTTACGTGTGGCTCACGGCCGGCTGGACGTCCCGGTCCCGATCGGCGAGCTCGGTGGCACCTTGCATGTCGAGCTGAACCACGCCGAT
>DASQVB010000031.1:0-24917 GCA_035640975.1 Pseudonocardiaceae bacterium | reverse complement strand
GGAGGAAGTACGTCAGCGGTCACGATGCCGCCTCCGCGGGAGGAAGTACGTCAGCGGTCACGATGCCGCCTCCGCGGGAGGAAGTACGTCAGCGGTCACGATGCCGCCTCCGCGGGAGGAAGTACGTCGGCGGTCACAGCCGCTCCAGACCACGTAGCGTGAATGCCAGCACCAGGAAGACCGCGATGAACACCAGCGCGTAGGCCAGATCGGCCATCGGTAGACACCTTCTCCCTATGGCTCGCTGGGGTAGCGGGCACCTTTGGATGGTGCGCCTGCATGTCACCCGTGGTGGCGGCCTTCCGATCCCCTGATGGTTCTGGGTCGGGTATTGACGCGTCCTTGACGTCGGATGACTCCCAGCTCTGGAGTGCGCTGCCGGGGACGTTACGGCTCGTTGGGAGTCGGCAGCGTGGAACGATCTCAAGCCACTGATATCGACGACCTATGCTCTGCACGTCGAAGGAGGTCGCGGTGGCGGTGGTTGACAACGCGGTATACGTGGAGGGTCGGCGCACCGCGGAACCCGACACCCTCGACCACACCTTTGAGGTGCTTAGGGACTGCGCAGGCGGCGGTCCGAGTTTCTGCTGGATCGGGATGCTTCGCCCGACCGCCCAAGAGATCGCGGTGGTCGCCGAGGAGTTCACCCTGCACCCGCTTGCCGTCGAGGACGCGGTCAAGGCCCACCAGCGCCCCAAGCTCGAGCGCTACGGTTACACCCGCTTTGTGGTCCTCCGCCCGGCGCGCTACGTCGATCCTGTGGAAGTTGTGGAGCTCGACGAGCTGCACTTGTTCCTCGGACCGGAGTTCGTGATCACCGTGCGGCATGCGGACGAGCCGGACCTCACTGTGGTCCGCAAGCGCATGGAGGAACAGCCGGAGCTGCTCCGGCACGGGCCCAACGCGGTGCTCTACGCGATCATGGACCAGGTGGTGGACGACTACTTCCCGGTACTGGACGGGTTACAGAACGACATCGACGAGATCGAGACGCAGGTCTTCACCGGCGACCCGGACGTGTCCCGGCGGATCTACCAGCTCACCCGCGAGGTGATCGAGTTTCAGCGCGCGGGTGAGCCACTGCGGGAGATCCTTGACGAGATCCTCAGCGAGTTCGCCGAGCTGGAGGGCGGCCACGAGCTGGACCTCGAGCTGCGCCGTGCGTTCCGGGACGTCCAGGACCACGCGGTGCGGGTGAGTGAACGAACGGACTCGTTTCGCCAGCTCCTGAACAACATGCTCACGGCGAACGCCGCGCAGATCGTGCAGCGACAAAATGAGGAAATCACCCAGCTGACCGAAGCCACCTACAAGCAGAGCGAGCAGGTCAAGCGGATCTCGTCGTGGGCGGCGGTCCTGTTCGCGCCGACCCTGGTCGGCACCGTGTATGGGATGAACTTCACCCACATGCCGGAACTGGATTGGGTCCTTGGCTACCCGCTCGCCGTGGCGCTGATGATCCTCACCGCGCTGGTGCTCCGTTTCATGTTCAAGCGCCGCGGCTGGCTGTAGCGCTGGAGCACCTCGCTTCCGGCAGCCTTTGCGCGGCGTAGGGACGTGCGGCCTGGCAGACCTCTTTGGTGTCGGGTCAGAGTCTCAACCGACACGTGAAGAACGTCGGCCACCCGTTCGAGCATCGGCAGGGCGAAGCAGACTGCGTTCACCGCTCTCAGCCTTATCTATCCTGCTCAAGGCCTGCGCTGAACGATGTCGCATTCAGTGGATTCATGTCGCGATGGGGAGTCGTACCAGTAGCGTGACCCAGATCACTATGGTCGGTCACGCCGCTGCAGCGGATCATGTCGCGGCATTTCTTACGCTCGTGCGGTGAATTAGTGCGGCAGCTCACGCACGACCGGAGAATGCTTGTCCGCTGCACTCCCAAGGTGAGGTGGTTTGCGGTCTAAGGTCGGTACTCAGTCGTGTTCAGCAGCCCATACCGTTAGTGCCGGTGGTGACGTGTAGGTGAGTGTTTGGACGCACATCGACCGGGGAGAGCACAGTGGGAGCGCCGATGCAGCCAATGCACTCCGGCGCCCTGTAGCGGAACGGGGCGGCTGAGCTCGGCCTGCTCACCGGTGTACTGACTGATGTCGGCGCCGCGGTCGCCGACCAGAACGCCCAGATCCTGGGGTACCTCATGGCTCGCCACGGGGTGCCGGTAGTGGGTGGTTCAACGTTCGGTGCGCTGCCGCTGTCTCTCGCCGAGTGCGGCGCCGTCATTTTCTCCGGCATGCCTCCATATGATATGTGGCAACGCGTCCCCACCGAGGGTGTGATTCCACCGTACCGCACCGATGCCGGATGTTATCTGGTCGCCGAAGTGTACGGCTGCCGAAACATGATCTTCGTCAAGGACGAGGACGGGCTGTACACGGCCAATCCGAAGACCGACCCGAGTGCCGAACTGATCCCGAAGATCACCGTCGACGAGCTGATCGCTCGGGATTTGCCGGATCTCGTCATCGAGCGGCCGGTCTTGGAGCTCATGCGCCGGGCACGGCACGTGAAATCGGTTGAGGTCATCAACGGGCTACGGCCGGGACTGCTCAGGCGTGCGCTCGCCGGTGAGCACGTCGGCACGATCATCACCGCGGCGTGAGCGCCGATCCCCGCCCCGCCGGCAATGCATCCAGGAGAACGTCATGACCAACACTGCCTCGCAGACTGGATCCTCCTTTGCAGCCAAAGACGTGCCGTCCCCGCTCATGCGCCAGACCCTGCTCGACCGCGAACTCATCCGGCCCCTCGACCGCCCGGTGATCCCGCTGCTGCCATGGCTGAACGTCGTCGTGATCGGCGGCCGCTCGATCACGGATAAAGGTCGCGACGCGGTACTGCCGGTCGTCGAGGAACTGCGTGCAGCGCTACCCGAGCAACGGATGCTGATCCTCACCGGACCGGGCGTCCAGGCCCGGCACGTGCTCGGTGTCGGGCTCGATCTCGGCCTGCCGACCGGCGTGCTGGCCTCGCTGGTCTCCTCCGAGGCCGAACAGAATGGGCATCTCATCGCGGCGTTGCTGGCCGAGCAGGGCGTTTCCTACCTTTCCCGTGCGACGATCGCGCATCAGCTCGCCGTGCACCTCAGCGCCAGCCGGGCCGCGGTGTCCAATGGATTCCCGCCCTACGGCCTGTACGAGCTGCCGCCCGAGGTGGGCAAGATCCCACCGCACCGCACGGATACCGGCGCGTTCTTGCTGGCCGATGCCTACGGGGCCGCGCGGACGATCTACGTCAAGGACGTCGACGGTGTGTTCACCAACGACCCGGCGACCGCCGAGGGGAGGTCCCCAGAGCTGATCGCCCGGATGGGGGTCGCCGAACTGATGGCCATGGACCTCGAGGCGCTGCCCATCGACGCCCTGGTGCTCGAGCTCATGGCGCATGCCAAACACCAGAAGGAGATCCAGATCGTCAACGGGCGCACGCCAGGGAACATCACGAACGCCCTGCGGGGCGAACACGTGGGCACGATCATCCACGCGGACTGACGGCATCGGTGTCGAAGAGCGTCGGTGCGTCACCGGCGTGTGCACGTTCGATCGACAGCAGCCGCTGTTTCGTGGTTGTGCCGCCGTTCGCAGAAAAGCCACCCAGCCTGGCGCCGGCGGCGAGCACCCGATGGCACGGCACGACGATCGCGAACGGGTTGCGGGCGAGGGCTTGGCCCACTGCACGTGCGGAGCCGGGCGATCCCAGCTGCGCGGCGATCTCGCCGTAGGTCATCGTCTCGCCGGGCGCAATGGTGCGGGCGACCTGGTAGACGCGGCGGTGAAATGGCGAGACACGGTCCATGTCGAGCTCGATGGCGGAGAGATCGCCAGCCTTCGAGAAATCGTCAGCCTCGCCGTGCAGGAACGCGACGATACTGTCGATCGCATGTTGCACGGTGGGCGGTGGCGACGCCTCGTCCGCACCGGGACATCGCTTCAGTATGCGTGCGCAGGTGGCGCTTTCGCTGGCCTCCGGAAGCTGCACACCGATGATGCCGTGAGCGCCCCACGCGATGCCGCATCGGCCCATCGCGGTATCGAAGAGTGCGAAACTGTCTGCCGGCATGATCTCGATACCAGCCTGTCACGAACGGCTGAGCTCAGCCACCGCGTCGGTGGCGACATCAGCGACTCGGGCTGCCCGGTCGGCCAGATCACCATCGAGATCACCGAGCTCGACGTTTAGCCGGACCAGCTCAGCGGCCGACCGGGCCGCAGCCGCTGCCAGGGTGGCCGCGGTGAAGGCATCACCACGCAGGTTGCGGTTGCCCCGCTCGGCGAGTTGGACCGCCTCGATGGCGATGCCACTGGCTGCCTCGGCGATCTCGGCCGGCACCCGGGCGGCACGCTCCAAGGTGTACCGGATCTGCTCGCGGCGAGCCTCCGGATTGGTCTCACGGGGTAGCGCGTACGCGCTGAGCACGGCTTGGTAGGCGTCGGCATCCTGCTCGGCGAGCGCAGCGACCTGGTTGCGGAACCGATCGGCCTGCGCTGCCCGCCCCGCGGAGTCGATCAGTTGCTTGGTGGAGAACCGCGCGACCATCCCGAGCAGTCCCGCGGCCATCGCAGCAGTGAACGCCGCCGCCGCGCCACCGCCCGGCGCGGGCTCCTTCGCGGCGAAGCGGATCAGAACGTCATTGACCGAGCAGTCCAGCAGCGGAACGCTTTCAGCATGGATCATGAGAGACCAACGATCTCGCCGCGGGAATCGATATCGATCCGAGTGGCGGCGGGGGTGACGCCCAAGCCCGGCATGGTGCGCATATCGCCACAAATCGGATAAATAAACCCGGCACCCACCGAGGCCCGCGCCTCCCGCACCGGCAGCACCCATCCGGTCGGCGCGCCTTTGAGCGCCGGATCGGACGAGATCGACAGGTGCGTCTTGGCGATGCACACCGGCAGCTTCCCGAATCCGTTGCGTTCGTAGCTTTCCAGTTGCCGGGAGGCCTTGAGGTCATACTCCACCGCCTGCGCCCCGTACACCCGCAGCGCCACGGTGAGGATCTTCTCCCGCAGCGTCGCGTCGTTGGGGTACAGGAAGGTGAACTCCGATGGCTCCTCGGCGGCCTCGGCGACTGCTGCGGCCAGTTCGGCGGCTCCTTTGCCGCCCTCGGCGAAGTGCGTGCACAGCGCGGAACGGGCACCCACGCTGTCGGCGATCTCGCGGATGGCGGCGTGCTCCGAGGGGTGATCGGTCGGGAAGGCGTTGATCGCCACCACCGGTGACACCCCGTGGATCCGCACATTCTCGATCTGCTTGCGAAGGTTGGCCGCGCCGGCGTGCACGTCGTCCGGGTTCTCCGCCAGCATGTCCTCGGGCAGCGGACGACCCGCCCCGACCTTGTACCGGCCGGAGTGCGTCTTGAGCGCGCGCACGGTGGCCACCAGCACAGCCGCGTCCGGCCGCAGCCCCGACGCCCGGCACTTGATGTTGAAGAAGCGCTCGGCGCCCATATCGGCCCCGAAGCCGGCCTCGGTGACCAGGTAGTCGCCGCAGTGGATACCGATCAGATCGGCGATCACCGACGAGTTGCCGTGTGCGATGTTGCCGAACGGTCCGGCGTGCACCAGCACCGGTGTGCCTTCCAGCGTCTGCAACAGGTTCGGCTTGATCGCCTCGCGCATGATGACGGTCATCGCGCCGGCAGCACGCAGGTTCTCCGCGGTCACCGGCTTGCCGTCATACGTCTGGCCCACCACGATCCGGCCCAGCCGGGACCGCATGTCCTGCAGCGACGTGGACAGCGCGAGCACTGCCATCACCTCGCTGGCCGCGGTGATGTCGAACCCGCTCTGCCGGGGATTGCCGTCGGCCCGGGCACCGAGCCCAACCACGATGTTGCGCAAGGCCCTGTCGTTGACGTCGAGCACCCGGTTCCAGGTGATGCTGTGCGGGTCGAGGTCGGCGCCGTTGCGCTGGTGCAGCTGGTTGTCGATCAACGCGGCGAGCAGGTTGTGCGCCGCGGTCACGGCGTGCATGTCTCCGGTCAGGTGCAGGTTGAGGGTCTCCATCGGCACGACCTGGCTGTAGCCGCCACCCGCCGCCCCGCCCTTGATCCCGAAGGTGGGGCCCATCGAGGGTTGCCGGATCGCCACCGTGGCCCGCTTGCCGATGTGCGCAAAGCCCTGGCCTAGCCCCACCGTGGTGGTCGTCTTACCCTCGCCGAGCGGGGTCGGCGTGACAGCCGTGACGACCACATACTTCGCCCGGGGAGCCGCAGCCAGCTCGTCGATGGCCGCACACTTGACCTTCATGACGTGCTCGCCGTGGGGCTCGAGCAGGTGGGGACCCAACCCCATCGCGGCGCCGACCTCCGCCAGCGGGGTGAGGGTGGCACCGCGGGCGATCTCAAGATCGCTGGGAAAAGCCACTGATGGACTCCGTTCGCGTTCGCGGCCGGCATCTTCCGGCCCGGCCGGTTTCAGCAACCATGATCGCGGTTGGGTGCGTACAGCGACAGAACTTGTCGTGTAACGCACACAATCCGTGATCATGTGCGTCTCAGCCGGAGCACCCAGGCTCTAGTACCGGTAGTGCGGTGGTTTGTAGGGGCCCTCGACGTCCACGTCGATGTATTCGGCCTGGTCCTTGGTGAGCTTGGTGAGCTCGCCGCCCAGGGCCTCGACGTGAATCCGGGCGACCTTCTCATCCAGCACCTTGGGCAGGGTGTAAACCTCCCGGTCGTACTCCTGGTGCTTGGTGAACAACTCGATCTGGGCGATCACCTGGTTGGAAAACGAGTTCGACATCACAAAACTCGGGTGCCCGGTGGCGTTGCCCAGGTTCAGCAACCGACCCTCGGACAGCACAATAATCGAATGTCCGTCTGAGAAAGTCCACTCGTCGACCTGCGGCTTGATCACCAATCGACGGGCACCCGACCGGCGCTGCAACCCGGCCATGTCGATCTCGTTGTCGAAGTGCCCGATATTGCCCAGGATCGCCTGGTGCTTCATCCGCGACATGTGGTCGACCGTCACGATGTCTTTGTTCCCGGTGGCGGTGATGATGATGTCCGCGCGATCGACGACGTTTTCCAGGGTATCGACGGTGAAGCCATCCATCATGGCTTGTAGCGCACAGATCGGATCCACCTCGGCCACCACCACCCGGGCACCCTGGCCCCGCAGTGACTCCGCGCACCCCTTACCGACATCTCCGTATCCACAGATCAGGCACAACTTACCGGCGATCAGTACGTCTACCGCCCGGTTGATGCCATCCACCAGCGAATGCCGGCACCCATACTTGTTGTCGAACTTCGACTTCGTGACCGAATCGTTGACGTTGATCGCCGGGAACAGCAATTCCCCCGCCGCAGCCAACTGGTACAGCCGGTGAACCCCCGTGGTGGTCTCCTCGGTCACCCCGCGGATGCCTTCCCCGATCGCCGTCCACTTCCCCGGCGTAGCGATCAACGAGGCCCGCAACACCTCAAGGAACACCTTCCACTCATCCGAATCAGCTTCCTCGTCCGGGGCAGGTACGACGCCGGCCTTCTCGTAGGCAACCCCTTTGTGCACCAGCAGGGTCGCGTCTCCGCCGTCATCCAGAATCATGTTTGGCCCCTGCCCGTCGGGCCAGGTCAACATCTGCTCGGCACACCACCAGTATTCCGTCAATGTCTCGCCCTTCCAGGCGAAACACGGCACCCCGCGCGGCTCCTCCACGCTGCCGTGCGGACCCAACACGACTGCGGCCGCGGCATGATCCTGGGTGGAGAAGATGTTGCATGATGCCCACCGGACCTCGGCACCAAGGCTGACCAGAGTCTCGATCAACACCGCCGTTTGCACCGTCATATGCAACGAACCCGAGATCCGCGCTCCGCGCAACGGGAACACTTTCGCGTACTCCCGGCGCAGTGCCATCAAACCCGGCATCTCATGCTGCGCCAACCGGATCTCATTGCGGCCGAACTCGGCCAGACTCAAATCCGCAACAGCGAAGTCAATACCAGCGCGGCTCTGTAGCTTTTTCTCAACGGCAGGCGCCACAGTCATCGAATGCACTCCTTGCGTCGAAGTTAGTAGTCACGCGCGCACGTGGTCAGCCACCTCGGCCGCGCTGTCGGGTCCGTAAGCCTCGCTGAATCGCTCCATGAACGTCTCAGGCTCAAAACTGTGCTCCTGGGTACCCACCGACTCGATCACCAGCGTGGCCAGCATGCAACCAAGTTGGGCGGCCCGCTCATCGGTCATACCCCATTGGACCCCGGCCAGGAAGCCGGCTCGGAACGCATCACCGACCCCGGTGGGGTCCGCCTTGGCCAGTTCCTGTGGCGGTGTCACCGAGATGACTGGTTCGCCCGGCCGCTGCACGGTCACGCCCTTGGCGCCGCGGGTCATCACCGAGACGTCCACTCGCGACAGGATGTCCTCCTCGCTCCAGCCAGTCTTATGTTCGAGCAGGCCTCGCTCATAAGTATTGGTGAACAGGTAGGTCGCGCCTTCAACCAGCTGTTTGATGTCGTCACCACCCAGCCACGCGAGCTGCTGGGAAGGATCCGCAGCGAACGGGTAGCCACGGTCGCGGCACTCCTGGGTATGTCGTTGCATGGCCACCGGGTCACTGGGGCCCACCACCACAAGATCGGTGCCGCCCATGCGGTCCACGATCGGCTTCAACTCGATCTCGCGGGACTCACTCATCGCACCAGCGTAAAACGACGCTATCTGGTTCTGGTCGGAATCGGTGGTGCACAAGAACCTGGCGGTGTGCTTGGTTTGTGAGACGTGTATCGAGTCGATGTCCACCCCATGCCCTGACAGCCACTGCCCGTACTCCGCGAAGTCGGCACCGACCGCGCCCACCAGCACCGGCGCGAGTCCGAGGCAGCCCAGGTTGAACGCGATGTTGGCGGCCGCCCCACCGCGATGGATCGCGAGGTCCTCCACCAGGAAGGACACCGACAGGTTTTCCAGCTGATCGGGCAAGATCTGTTCGACGAAGCGGCCTGGGAAGACCGCTAGGTGGTCGGTGGCGATCGACCCGGTCACGATGATGCTCACGACGTCCCCCTTCACACGGCCGCGGGCTGCGTGCTGGCAGGTAGCCCGGCGGACTCGCGTAACTCCGCCGCCTTATCGGTCCGTTCCCAGGTGAAGTCCGGATCGTCGCGACCGAAGTGGCCGTAGGCGGCGGTCTTAGCGTAGATCGGCCGGTGCAGTCCCAGGTAGCTGCGGAAGGCAGCCGGACGCAGATCGAAGTGCTCACCCACCAGCTTTTCGATGGTCCTGCGCGGTACCTGCTCGGTGCCGAAGGTCTCCACAAACACCGACAGCGGCCGGGCAACGCCGATCGCGTAGGCCACCTGTACCTCGACCCGGTCGGCCAGACCGGCGGCCACGACGTTCTTTGCCACGTAGCGGGCCGCGTACGCCGCGGAACGGTCCACCTTGGACGGATCCTTACCGGAGAACGCGCCGCCACCGTGCCGGGAGAACCCGCCGTAGGTATCCACGATGATCTTCCGTCCAGTCAGTCCGGCATCCCCGACCGGCCCGCCGATCACGAACCGTCCGGTCGGGTTGACGAAAAAGTTGCGAGCCAGCTCGACCTCGTTGTAGAAGCCGACCGGCAACACTGTCAGCACCACCTTCTCCCACAGGTCAGCCCGGATCTGCTCGGAGGTGACCTCTTCGGCGTGCTGGGTGGAGATCAGCACCTTCTCCACCCCGATCGGCACGTGATCCCGGTAGCGGACGGTGACCTGCGTCTTACCATCGGGCCGCAGGTAGGGCAGCGTGCCGTCCTTGCGTACCGTCGACAGCCGCTTGGACAGCCGGTGCGCCAGCGCGATCGGCATCGGCATCAGCTCAGGAGTCTCGTTCGTCGCATACCCGAACATCATTCCTTGATCCCCCGCGCCAGCGTTGTCCAGTTCATCCTCGGACAGCTTCCCGCGCCGCTCCGCGGCCATGTCAACACCCTGGGCGATGTCCGGCGACTGCTTGTCCAGCGCGGTCATCACCGCGCAGCTGTGCCCGTCGAAGCCGTAGATTCCGTTGTCATAACCAATCTGGCAGATTGTGTCGCGCACGATCTGGGTGTAGTCCAGCACACCTGGTGTGGTGATCTCGCCCGCCAGCACGACCATCCCGGTAGTAATCAGGGTCTCGCAGGCCACCCGTGAATTCGGGTCCATCGTCAACGCCGCATCCAGCACAGCGTCGGAGATCTGGTCGGCCATCTTGTCCGGGTGGCCCTCGGTCACTGACTCGGAGGTGAACAGGTATTCGATGCTCTCCAGCTGTGTCACGCAGATCACGCTCCTTGCTCGGCGGTCGGTTCCGACGATGTCACTGGATGTTCCGGGGACTTGTGTCCATGGGACTGGATTTCGTGAAGGCGAGCCGCTCCAGCAGGCAGAGTACGGCGGACCGCGGCAGTTCCTTCTACCATCGCGGCCAGCTTCGTCCTGGCGACATCGGCGGGGAGGTGGCGCAATCCGCAGTCCGGATTAATAATCAACTTATCGGCTGGGAATGTTTCCAGCGCCTTTCGGATACGCTGGGCGATGAGTTCCGCGGATTCGATCTGCTCGGTCTTGATATCCACCACGCCGAGCCCGAGCGCGCGGTTCCAACCGAGCTGATGGATCAGATGCAGGTCCTCGTAACCTTTGCGGCCGAACTCGAGGATGAGCTGGTCCACGTTCGCATCAAGCACGGCCGGGAACAGGAAGTTGTAATGTCCTTCCCAGGACGGCCGAGCGTAGCGGTTGCCATAACAGACATGCAGCCCCCAGGTGACGTCGACGCCCTGGGTCACGATGTTGATCGCCTCCACCGCTACCCCCACGTCCTCGGGATAGCCGGCCAGGAACGGCTCATCGATCTGTAACAGCTCCGCACCCGCATCGGCCAGCAACCGCGCCTCGGCGTTGAGCACCCGCGCCAACGCCCGGATCAGGTCCGCGGAATCCGAATACGCCTTGTTCTGGATCCGGTGTGACAGCGAGAAGGGTCCGGTGAATGAGAACTTGACCGGGCGGTCTGTGTACTCACGGGTGAAGCGGTAGTCGTCGGCGAGACCCAGCGGCGGCGGATCGGTCGGCAGCGGATCAACGATGATGATGTCATAGTAGTCGTAGTAGAACGACTTGACGGTGATCGGAATCTGCACTCCCGGCATTCGAGCCAGCAGGTAGTCGATATCGTTGTCCCGGCGCAGCTCCCCGTCAGAGACGATGTCGATCCCCGCCGTCTCCTGATCTTTGAGCGCCGCCTTGATCGCCATGTCATGGATCTCGCCGAGATGGCTGCGGCTGATCCGGTTACGGTAGTAGTCGGTCTTGAGTCGCTCGAGCCACTCGGGGACCGAGTACGACCCGACGACGGTGGTGGGCAGCAGGAGGGTCATGTCAGTCCCTCACCTGGGCAGTCATGGTGACGATGTTGGTGCCGGTCCGGTGCGCGAACCGCTGGTAGTCCACGTCGAAACCCTTCCGACGCCCGATGTGCGCCAACAACGGACCGTTGAGCCAGTTCACGATCGAGCCGTCGTACTTGCCGGGACCGCGGAAACCGGTGCGGTAGGCATGCACATCGGTAACGAACAGGTCGTGGCAAATCAGCCGACCGTAGGGATGCAGCAACGGAATGGTGTCCACAAAGCTGGCCACCGCGCCGTTGTTGACGTGCATCCGGATGGTGGCGCCGGACTCCAGCAAGGGGCGCAGCATCTCCCCGCTCACCGTCGGCGCGATCTGGTAGAGGTCCAAGCCCGCCAGCGGCAGGTACCGCTCCTCCAAGCGCAGCGCCTCCCAGGTACGGCGCCAGAACTCCACCGCCACCTCCACCGACGCGAAGTGCGCAGGCGCAGCCTCCGCGAGCAGGGCCGGGCCCAGCCGCAGCAACTTGCGGATCAATTCCGGCACCCCGTCGGGCTGGGTCGAGACCAGCTGACCGATCTCGGTGGCGGCCTCTTTGGGAAGGTAGGCCCTGGTCTGCACGATGTAGGTACGGCCACCAATCTGCGCGACTTCGTCGGTAGGCAGGTTGTCATAGACATTGGAGATGTAGACCAGGAACACCTTGTAGCGCAGGAAACCCAGCGCGGTACGGGGCTGGGTGGCGTCCAGCACGAATGAGCTGACGTGCTCCGCGTGGTGGGCCACTGCGGCCCGGGCGAGTTCCAGGACGTGCGGCGAGTAGTCGCACATCAGGTAGTGCAGCCGCCGGTAGTACTCCTTGCCGTGCTTGCGATCCAGCTCGACGAACTCGTCAAGCCAGGTCGTGGCCTGATTGCCGTTACCCGGCCCGATCTCGACCACGTACAGCTCTTCGGGTAGCGCATTGCGCTCAGCCAGCGAATCCCACAGTGCGAACAGGTCGGTGATGATCTCGCGCACCGAGTCCCGGTTGCGGGCGTCGCTTTCCCCGCCCGGCAGGGCCGACTCGTAGGCCTGCCCAGTGGCCTGTTCCCACAGATCCAGCGCCTTCCAATACAGCGCATTGAAGTCCCAGATGAGACTGGCGCTGGTGGCCAGCCACGGCTCGAGGTGGATCCGGGACGGTTCGGCATCACCGTAGCTGGCCCGGATCAGATCCCGGGTGAGCTGCTTGAGCGGGACGTCGGGGCTGCGGCGGACGTCGATCGCGACTTCCATCTCGTCCTCGGTCATCACCGCCGCCAGCGGCACCGGCTCCAGCACCGAATCGGTGCCGTGGGCCGCCAGGATCGGCCGGAGGTCGACGACGTCGCGGAAGCTGTTGCGGTACTGCACCCAGTCGCACACCACCCGAACCCGGGACAGGTCCACCGAGTCCTCGGCGAGCGCGTCCAAGACCGGGCCCAGCGCGGCGGTCACGTCCACGGGCTTTTTGCCGCGGAGCCTGCCGGTCGGGCGGAAATCAACCAGCACAGCCACTCCCGTCGGTCATCGAAATGTTCGGATCGATCAGGATGACGCCGGGTTTTCATCGAGACGTCGCGGTAAGGGATTGAATCCAGCCCCGCGCAGCCGGGCCACCGTGGCGCGCAGGTGTTCGATCTCCCGGTGGAGCATCTCGATGGTGTCCACATCGGGCACCCGGACAGTGCCCTGGACGGTCAGCAACGGGCAGCTACAGTGCGGGCACTTGAGCTCGTCCGGCATTGCTCACGCTCCCTGACGACACCGTCGACCAGCGTTGCAGTGGCCCTTGTTGTGAGCAGAACCACATCCACTAGTGAACGGCGACGCGGGGGTGCCGAACAACCGGCTACCAGCACGAAATGGCTAGCTGCGCGTTTGTGAGCTGGACACAAAAGCGCGGGCGCCGATGAGCACTAGCCGGCGGGGGTACCGAACCCGCAACGGTTGCTCGCGGGTTCGGCGGATCCCACCCTTAGATGCGGCTGCGGCTCTTCATGCCGGCGCCGACTCCGGCGAGCTGCAGCGCAAGACACAGCAGTCCGGCCAGCATGAAGGCAGTGGCGTCGAGCGGACCGAGCGCAACGCCGGCTAGATGGAGCACAAGGGCGAGCGCGAACAGGATAGCGGCGACGATAGCGAGCATGGTGATCTCCTTAGTCAACCGGCGACATTCGGTACATGAGAGGTCGCTTCCATCCGGCTGCGGCGAGCGGTGCCAGCTCACCGGTAGGTGTGTACGAGATGCCCCTATTTGGCTATGTTCGCACCAAATCGGGCTGCCCGCACGTCGAATCGGCTCAGCCCGTAGCGGTGGGCCGCGCTCACCGTGTGCTCTGGCGAGGATGAGGATCGGTGGTGTTCATCCGAATCCCGATCGATGTCCGCAGGGTGCCGGTGGGTCCGCCCACCATGTGCATCGGCCTTCCATCCGGATCACCGGCCAGCCCCGGCCCCCGCAGCAGTACCAGGCTGCCCTGTCGCGCCTGCCAGGTCCGGATGGGATCGCCGTCACGGTTGCGGCACAGCGTGAACGGTGCCGAGCCGGCGATCGTGATCACGGCGACGAGTTGGGCGTACCGGCGCTGGTCTCGGTGCGGCGTGATGCCGACCGACCCTGGCCGATAGCGCTGGATCGAGACCTCATTCGGCATCCACTGCGGTACTCCGTGTTCGTGCACCTGCCGGATCAGCTCATCACACAAGCCGCTGAGCAGGGGATACTGATCCAGCTCCGGGATGGCGACCTCGAACGACTCAGTCTCCTGCCGGACCGGGCCGATCACGGACTCCACCGGCTGATACGGCCCATCTCGTAACTCGCCCGCCAACTGCTCGCACACCGGCTGACGGACGGCGTGAGCGGTGAACGCCGCCCCCTGCTCGGTGACCCCGCGGAGCAGCGTGGGCCAGTCCAGGTTGTCGTGCACCACAGCACGCAGGCTCACGGGCGTGTTCAGTTTGTCTCGGGAGCCCAGTAGGCGAGCATCTCGGCGAAGGTCTCGAAGGCAGGTGCCGAGACGCCGTACGGGGCCTCAAGGTGGATGCTCAGCGGGTAACCGAGGTCGGCGACACCGTCGATCACCCGCTTGTACAGGTCCAGCATCATCTTGCGCTTCTCGTCGGGCTCGCTGTCGGCCAACTTCGCGACCAGGGCCTGCTCCTGGGCGACAGCAGCGTTGCCCGGGTCCTGAATCAGCCAGTTGATCAAGTGAATCCGATTCTCGAATTTCGGGACGAACCCGAATGAGAGCAGGATCTCCGGCCGGTGCTCGGTCTGCTGGGCGAAGTCGGTCAGGAAGCCCACGATCGCGTCGGAATACAGCAGCTGGGTCATACCGAAGGTGGCGCCCTGGTTGCACTTGAAGTTGAACCGGCCCACCTCGCTGTCCCGGGTCGGGATCAGAATCACACCGCGGTTGCGTACCAGCTGATCGTAGAGCGACAGCGCGTCAGTCGGTGCGACACCCGATCCCTCACCGTCTTTCATCGTGCGGGGAACGCCCACGAAGATAACGCCGTCGATCCCGGCACCCCGTAGGTTTGCCAGCCGCTCACCCAGCGCCGGCTCGTCCATGAATGCGGTGACCTGCGTGCACAGCCCGCTCACCCCAGGCAGCTCCGGCTGGATGGCCGACCAGAAGTCGAGCACATCGAGCTTCGGCTTCATCTCGACCGGCCGGTCGTCCTCCTCCTCGATCAGTCCCGGGATCATGACGTGTTTGATCCGGCCTTCGATGCCGAAGGCTTTGGAGTGCTCGAGTACTTTGTGTGCCTCGTCGACGGCCCGTTGGGTGCCGTGCTCGACGTTAGGCGGAACGAGCTCAAGGGCAATGGTATTGAGGGTCACGACGTTGGCTCCTCCCGCTCCGGATCTTGATGATACGGATCGGTCTTCCCCATGTCCCCTGTAACAACTCCGTCTCAGCAGATCCGGGCGGCACGATGTCCGTCGCCTCGGCGACCACACAAACCCATCCGGTTCTAGAACTTCGGGACGAACCCGAACGGCAGCAGGATCTCGGCCGGTGATGCGGTCTCCCGGCGAAGTCATGCAGGAAGCCCACGATCGAGACGGAGTACAACAGCTGCGTCATGTCAAACGTCGAACGCGGACATACCGGGCAGTAGGTACCAGTCACTTCCCGTCACCGATCGTGCCCTAGAGTTATAGCTTCACTTCCGACGATATGGAGCGTCATGGCCGCCGATGACTCGGCTTCTGATCCGGTCGACCCACCCATCCTCGACGGCAATCCGCCTCCCGACGGCAATCCGCCTCCCGGTAACGACTGGAGGTACACGCCACAGGCGCTTGCCACCGCAAGCCGGGAGGCCCCTCATCGCGGCGCAGGCTCTCACGGGATGAGACCAGTTCAGCGGCTTCGATTGGCGTGGGTGGATCGCCCGTACACCGTTGTGCTCGCGGCCGTGCTGGCGATTCCCGGCGCGCTCGCTGTGATCTATGGCGATGATGTATCGCGGGCGCTGGCGACCATTGCAGCCGACACCGTCAGTCGTGGCATGGGCGCCGCACTGCTCGCCGGCGGCATCACCACCATCGTCGGTATTGCCCGCGGACGCTCCCTGGTCGAGGTTATTGGTCTCTCGTTGCTCGCTGTGGGCTGCGGCATCTACGGCCTCGGAGTATTCCTCGGCCTCGGATTCGCTGGAGCGGTGGCGGGTAGCGGGTTCCTTGCGATAGCCCTGGCCACCGTTCGACGTGTGGTGACCTTGGCCGCTGTCGCTCCGAAGGCAGAAGATCGTGTCTGGTGACACGCTTCGATTCATTCTTCAAGTCGCTGCCATCGCCACTGGTGGTGGGTTCATTCAGCTGCTCATCTTCGTCCTCAAGCGCCGCAGCGAGCTGCGTAATCTCGACGCCACATCGGGCTCAGCTGCTCTGGCCAGTGCGAACAGCTACATCTCCACCCTTCAAACGGGGGAAAATGCGGTGCGCGGCCAGCTGGATAAGATGCATGCCGACGTCAGGGCGATGCAGAAGCAGTGGGATGTCGAGCGGGCTGCGCTGACCGATGCCTTAGATAACGAACGGCGCCAGGTTGCGCGTCTTGCCGCAGATCTCGCTAGATACAGAGCTGATCTCGCCGTCGCGGACGCTCGGATCGCTGAGTTGACGAACAGCCCGGCGCGCCACGGCCGGCGGTCGATCGAATAGAGCTCCGATTACTCCCACTCGATAGTGCCGGGGGGCTTGCTCGTCACGTCGAGCACCACCCGGTTGATCTCGGGCACCTCATTAGTGATCCGGCCGGAGATGCGGGCCAGCACGTCATAAGGAACCCGGGACCAGTCGGCGGTCATCGCGTCCTCACTGGACACCGGGCGCAACACCACTGGATGCCCGTAGGTTCGCCCGTCGCCCTGCACGCCGACGCTGCGCACCTGCGCCAGCAGCACCACCGGGCACTGCCAGATGTCACGGTCCATCCCGGCCGCGGTGAGCTCCTCCCGGGCGATCGCATCGGCGGTACGCAGCGTCTCCAGGTGCGCGGCAGTGACCTCGCCGATAATCCGGATCGCCAGGCCCGGTCCCGGGAACGGCTGGCGGTGCACGATCGTCTCCGGCAGCCCCAGTTCCAGCCCTACCCGGCGCACTTCGTCCTTGAACAGCGCTCGTAGTGGCTCGATCAGGTCGAATTTCAGGTCCGCGGGCAGGCCGCCGACGTTGTGGTGGCTTTTGATGTTGGCGGTGCCCGACCCACCGCCGGACTCCACCACGTCCGGATACAGGGTGCCCTGCACGAGGAAGCGGATCTCCTCACCATGCCGGCCCGCTTCGGCCTTCAGATCCCGAGCCGCGCCCTCAAAGACCCGGATGAACTCCCGTCCGATAATCTTGCGTTTCTGCTCCGGATCGATCACCCCGGCCAGTGCTCCCAGGAACCGGTCCCGGGCGTCGACGGTGACCAATCGGACTCCCGTCGCGGCCACGTAATCCCGCTCCACCTGAGCGCGCTCGCCAGCCCGCAGCAAGCCGTGGTCGACGAATACGCAAGTCAGGTCATCCCCGACTGCTTTGTGCACCAGCGCAGCGGCAACCGCGGAGTCCACCCCACCGGACAGGCCACAGATCAGCTTGGCGCCCTGGGTCTGGGCCCGGACCGCGGCCACGGTCTCGTCGATGACGTTGGCCGTGGTCCAGTTCGGCCGGATACCGCCGAGCTCGTGCAGGAACCGGCGCAGCACCTCCTGGCCATGCGGAGAGTGCACCACCTCGGGGTGGTACTGCAGCCCGGCCAGCCGCCGATCGGTGTCCTCGAACGCGGCTACCGGCGCACCCGCTGACCGTGCGGTGACCGCGAACCCGTCCGGCGCAGCGGTGACAGCGTCGCCGTGGCTCATCCATACCGGACCGCGCGCGGGCAATTCGCGGTGCAGCACACCGCCCCCGTCGAGCACCTGCAGATCGGTGCGCCCGTACTCCCGGGTGCCGGTCTGCTGCACCACACCACCCAGCGCGTCGGCCATCGCCTGGAAGCCATAGCAGATGCCCAGTACCGGCACACCGGCCTTGAACAGCGCCGGGTCGACGCGGGGCGCACCTTGGGCGTACACGCTGGCCGGACCACCGGAGAGCACGATCGCGGCCGGCTTGCGGTCGAGGATCTCCGCGACCGGTGTGGTGTGTGGCACCACCTCGGAGTACACCTGCGCCTCGCGGACCCGCCGAGCGATCAGCTGCGCATACTGCGCCCCGAAATCCACGACCAGAACTATCCGTGAGTGGGAAACAGTGTTACAGCACTCAATGCCACTCACGAGGCCCCCCGCGCAGCCGGGGGCCATAGCGAGAAGGCCCGCTCGGCCAGCGCGGTGATGGTCAGCGCCGGGTTCACCCCGAGGTTTGCACTGACTGCCGAGCCGTCCACCACAGAAAGGGTCGGGTAACCGTGCACTCGGTGGTGGGCGTCGATGACGCCGTCGTCGGCGGTCGCACCCATCGGGCAGCCACCCAGGAAGTGCGCGGTCATCGGCACCCCGAACAGCTCTCCCCAGGTGCTGCCCGCGGTGCCACCGATGTACTGGGCCGCGAGCTGGCTGGCCTGGAAGCCGGCCGGAATGAAGGCGGGGTTCGGCTCGCCGTGACCGGGCCGCGAGGTGAGCCGACCACGGCGGCGGTAGGTGGTCAGCGAGTTGTCCAGATTCTGCATCACCAGCAGGATCACCGTCCGCTCACTCCAGCGCCGAATTTTCAGCAGCCGCACCATCTTGACCGGGTGCCGGGCGACGAAGCGTAGGAACTGCCGCCAACGCGGAGTGTCCGACGCGCCATCGGTGGCCAGGGTCTTCAGCAGGGCCATCACATTGCTGCCCGGCCCGTAGCGGACCGGCTCGATGTGGGTGTGCTTGTCGGGGTGGAAGGAGGAGGTGATCGCCACCCCGCGGGAGAAGTCGCGCTGCGGGTCCACCGTGTTGCGCATGGCACCGACGATCGCCTCGGAGTTGGTCCGGGTCAGCTCGCCCAACCGGTGCGACAGCCGGGGCAGCACGCCCTCTTCACGCATCTTGTGCAACAGCTGCTGGGTCCCCCAGGTGCCGGCAGCGAGGACCACCTGGCTGGCCCGGATCATTCGGCGCCACCTCTTGCCGGTGCGCACAGCGTCAACGAGCCAGCTGCCGTCCGCTTGCGGACG
The DNA here is from genome assembly GCA_035640975.1 of Pseudonocardiaceae bacterium. Classification (GTDB taxonomy): domain Bacteria; phylum Actinomycetota; class Actinomycetes; order Mycobacteriales; family Pseudonocardiaceae. The sequence continues at coordinate 5,900 of DASQVB010000031.1, read as the reverse complement.
CAGGGCGGTCACCGTGGTCAGCGGATGCACGGTGGCACCGGCGCGCTCCGCGAGGTACAGGTAGTTCTTCACCAGGGTGTTCTTGGCACCGACCCGGCACCCTGTCATGCAGGAGCCGCATTCGATGCAGCCGGTGCGCCGGGGCCCGGCACCGCCGAAGTACGGGTCGTCGACCTCCACGCCCGGCCGGCCGAAGAACACCCCCACCGGCGTGGGGTGGTAGCTCGCCGAAACCCCCATATCGTGCGCGACCCGCTGAATGACCTCATCGGCAGGGGTGTGCCCAGCGTAGGTCGTCACGCCGAGCATCCGTTCCGCCTGGCCGTAATGGGCGTCGAGCTCAGCGCGCCAGTCGGCGAGGTGGGCCCACTGCGGATCGCGGAAGAACGCATCGGGCGGGCGGTAGAGCGTGTTGGCGTAGTTCAACGAACCGCCTCCGACGCCTGCGCCGGCCAGTACCACAAGGTCTCGCAGCAGGTGGATGCGTTGGATGCCGTAGCAGCCCAAGGCCGGCGCCCAGAGGAACTCCCGCAGCTGCCATGACGTGGTGGCCAGCTCCTCGTCGGCGAAGCGCCGGCCCGCCTCGAGCACACCGACCCGGTAGCCCTTCTCGGTCAGCCGCAGCGCGGCGACGCTGCCCCCGAACCCGGATCCGACCACCACCACGTCGTAGTCGACCACGCCCGCCACGCAGCGAGTATGCCACCGCGACCGGTGGGGCCCCATCACTGCTCCGGTGCGGTCCGCTGCGGTGACGGGGAGAACGCTGCCCATCGGGCTGTCGGGGCCAACACAGCGAGCAGCACAGCGACACCAGCCACCCCGGTCAGAGCCGTGGGTAGCGATGTCAGTGACGACGCCAGCCCCACTGCGCCCGGGTCCCACCAAGAAACCGAGGTAAGCGACCGTGGTGACCGTCGAGACGGCAGCTCCCCTATTCTCGGGTCCTGCCCAGGTACCAGCGAGGCTGATCACCGTGGGGGCGAGACGGAAGTACCCAACCCGGCCACCGCGATGCCTGCCAGCCCAACCCACGGAGCGCCCGCTGTGGCAGCCACCAGTGTCCCGGCACCGGCCGTCAGGGCTCCCACGCTGATCAACCAAACCGGCTGGAAGCGGCGCACCATGGCATTGCCGGCGAATCGTCCGGCCGCAACGGCCGAAGCGAACACGGCTGGCGCGGTTGAACTCAATCCGGCAGTGGCGTCAAGAGTGCCCTCCAGATACACGGCACCCCAGCTCTCCCAGGCATTTTCCACCAGATAAGCCAAGGCGCCCAGGCACCCGAAGACGATAAGAGGCAGCGCCGGACGCCACTTCTGCGGCGCCGAGAGCTCCGGAACGGGGCTGGTCGGGCCGTGGCCGGATTCGCCCTTCGTGCGCAGCGAGCCCGGTGCCAGGACGACCACGGTGATGGCGGTGATCAGGGCGAACACCGCACCGAGCACCGGGCATGGGCCCGCGCCCGCAGCGCGCAACGCAGCCGTGTTCAGGCTGGCCACGACCACACCGACGGAGAACCAGGCGTGCGCGAGGTTCATCAGGGCTCGTTGCGAGCGGATTTCGGCGTGCACACCAGCGGCATTGATCGCCACATCGGTCGCACCCGCCAGGGCGCCCAGCAGCAACAGTGCCGCCCCCAGCGCCACGGGAGAGCCGGCGAACGCGGGCAGCACACCCGCTGCCGCGAACCCCAGCATCACCACCGGCAACACCCCGGCACCGAGGCGGTCGACGAGGTGACCGGTCAACCGCATGGACACCAGCGCACCGAGCCCGATCATCAGCAGGGCGGTACCCAGCTCACCATCGGTCGAGCCAGAGCTGACCTGCACCGCGGGCAGCACGGCGCCCCAAGCTCCCAGAACAAGCCGAACGCCATGAACGCACCGAGCGCACGTCTACGTTCAGCTGCCATATGGATGGGTCTAACGGTCACCGGAGCTAGCGCGACTCAGGGTCGAACGGTGAGGCCAACTCTTTGGAACTCTTTGAGTTCTGAATAGCCGGTTTTTGCCATCGCCCGGCGTAGCGCGCCGAACAGGTTCACCTCGCCGCCAGGCTGGCAGGACGGCCCGAACAGCAGGGTGTCGATGCCGATGGAACCCTCGGGCACATCGATGACGTGACTTCGCGGTAGTGACGGATGCGCTGCGGCGGCGGTCCAGTACAAACCGTTGCCGGGTGCCTCGGCGGCAGCGGCCAGCGGTTCACCGAGCATCACTGCATCCGCCCCGCAGGCGATCGCCTTGGCCACATCGCCACTGGTGCGCATACCGCCGTCGGCGATCACATGCACGTACCGGCCACCGGTCTCGTCCAGGTAGTCCCGCCGGGCGGCTGCCGCATCGGCTACCGCGGTCGCCATCGGCACCCCGATGCCGAGCACATCACCGGTGGAGGTACTCGCACCGGCCCCATGGCCCACGATCACACCGGCGGCCCCGGTGCGCATCAGGTGCATCGCGGTGCGGTAGTCGCTCACTCCCCCGACGATCACCGGGACGTCCATCGATGCGATGAACTCCACGAGGTTCAGCGGCTCGGCAACACGCGAGACGTGCTCTGCCGACACGATGGTGCCCTGCACGACAAGGATCTCGACACCTGCGGCGAGCAGGTCAGGAGCGAAATCACGGGCATGCTGCGGGCTGACCCGGGCAGCCACTGTCACGCCGGACTTGGCGATCTGGCCGATCGCCTCGGTGAGTAGCTCAACCCGGATCGGGGCCGAGTGCCACTGTTGCAACAGCCGCACCGCCGACGCCTCGTCAGCCTCGTCCATCGCGGACGTGAGCGCGAACAGCAACTTGTCGACGTTCGGATGGCGCGCCCACAGCCCCTCGGCATTGAGAACTCCCAACCCACCGAGCTCACCGATCCGGATCGCCATTGCCGGCGACACGACCGCATCGGTGGGATGGGTGATCAGCGGGATATCAAAGCGGTAGGCGTCGATCTGCCAGGTGGTGGACACATCCCGGGAGGAGCGGGTGCGCCGCGAGGGCACGATCTCCACATCGTCGAAGGCGTAGGCCCGCCGCGCGGTGCGGCCCATGCCGATCTCCACCAGGTCCCGCATCTCAGCGCACCGCGTAGTTCGGGGCCTCCACCGTCATGGTGATGTCATGTGGGTGGCTCTCCTTGATCCCGGCTGCCGTGATCTGCACCAACTGCGCACTTTGCAATGCCGGGATCGTCGCAGCACCGGCGTAACCCATCGCCGCTCGCAGACCACCGACCAGCTGATGGGCCACCAGCGACAACGGCCCACGGAAGGGGACCCGCCCTTCGATGCCCTCGGGCACCAGCTTGTCGTCGGAGAGCACGTCATCGGCGAAGTAGCGATCCCTGGAGTACGACCGCCCCACACCGCGCGAGGCCATCGCGCCCACCGAACCCATCCCGCGATAGGTCTTGTACTGCTTGCCGTCGACCAGGATCAGATCGCCGGGCGCCTCAGCGGTGCCCCCGAGCAGGCTGCCCAGCATCACGGTGCTGGCGCCCGCGACGATGGCCTTGGCGATATCGCCGGAATATTGGATGCCGCCGTCACCGATCACCGGAACGCCCGCGGGGCGGCACGCCTGGTCTGCCTCGAAAATGGCGCTGATCTGCGGCACGCCCACCCCAGCCACAACCCGGGTGGTGCAGATGGAGCCAGGACCCACCCCGACCTTGACCGCATCGGCGCCGGCCTCGACCAGCGCCAACGCCCCGGCCCGGGTGGCGACGTTGCCGCCGATGATGTCGACCGTGTTGCCCAGCTCGGCCTTGAGCGTGCTGATCATTTGCAGCACTCCGCGGGAGTGCCCGTGCGCGGTGTCCACCACGAGCACGTCGACACCGGCCTCGACGAGCAATGCCGCCCGCTGCTTGCCACTCTCGCCGACCCCGACAGCAGCTCCCACGAGCAGCCGCCCGTCTGGATCCTTGGTCGCCAGCGGGTACTGCTCGGTCTTCACGAAGTCCTTGACGGTGATCAGCCCGCGCAACCTGCCGTGTCCGTCGACGATCGGCAGCTTCTCAATCTTGTGGCGGCGCAGCAGGCCCAGTGCCGCTTCGGCGGTGACACCTACCTGCGCGGTGATCAGCGGCGGCGTGGTCATCACGTCTGCGACCCGCTTGCCATGGTCGACCTCGAAGCGCATATCCCGGTTGGTGATGATGCCGACCAGCACCCCATCGCTGTCGATGACGGGCACACCGGAGATCCGATAGCGGGCACACAGCGCGTCCACGTCGGCCAGGGTGTTCTCCGGCAGGCACGTCACCGGATCAGTCACCATGCCCGCCTCGGACCGCTTGACCACCTCGACCTGGGCAGCTTGCTCGTCGGCCGGCAGATTGCGGTGCAGCACTCCCATCCCACCCTGGCGGGCCATCGCGATGGCCATTCGCGCTTCGGTCACCGTGTCCATCGCCGAGGAGACCAACGGCACCCGCAGGGTGATATTGCGGGAAAGCCTGGTCGAGGTGTCGACCTCCGCGGGCACCACGTCGGATTCAGCAGGCAACAGCAAGACATCGTCGAAGGTCAGACCAAGCAACGCGAACTTCGATGGGAAGTCGGGCGCGGTGAACTCGCTGGTCATGCGCAGGGACGACCTTCCTGGCGATGGCTGGGTTGAATCCATGGTATCCGTCACAGCACCGTTACCGGGGCCATCTGCCGGGAAGGTACGGTGCCAGCCGTGGCGCATGACTCACTTCCCCCCGACCCGTTCGCCGGTGACCCGGAGGACCCGGCGCTGGCGCTGGAGGCGTTGGACGACCCGGGGGACCCCGATGAGGAACCGCTGGACGACGAGGAGCGGGCAGGACTACTCGCTGACCTGAGCGACCTGGCCGTCTACCAGGCACTGCTGGCGCCTCGTGGATTACGCGGCATCGTAGTGGACTGTCCGGATTGTGCCGAGCAGCACTACCACGACTGGCACCTGCTTCGGGCAAGCCTGCAGCAGCTGCTCGAGGCTGGCCGGATGCGCCCACACGAGCCAGCGTATGACCCGGATCCGACCGGATATGTGAGCTGGGAGTACTGCCGTGGATACGTCGACGCAGTCCTTGCTGAAGACGCCGACTGACCCGCTCAGCCAGCTCCGCCCGGCGGCCCCCCGGGCTCGGCGGGACCGCGGTCACCCGCATCCGGCTCGTCCATTGCAGAAGGGCTGGGCGGTGAGTTCGGAGGCTCAGGCGGAACAACATTCGGCGGAGGCGGTTGAGCCGGCCTCTGATTAGGGCGGCTGGGTCTGGGCATCTCGTTTGCCCCCGCCGGCGGCGTGTAGGGCCCCGTCCTCGGGTTGGTTTCGTCCGGCGAGGTGGGCTTGTCCGGCACGGTGGGCCCGGTCGGCGAGGTGGGCTCGGTCGGTGAAGTGGGTCCGGTCGACAGGTCGGCGTCAGTTGGCGAGTCGGCGTCGGTGGGAGTGGTGACGTCGCTCGAGGAGGTGGCTTCAGACGGCGGGATGCCGGCCGAGGAGGACGTCAGGGATTCCGGGGCTCCCGGGCGCTGAGCCGGACTCGCATCCGGCGATCCGGGCAGCGGCTCCTGCCCGGGCGGACCCCCACCCAGCTCCCGCTCGAGTTCATGATGGCGAGCGGTGAGATCGGTGCGGCCCTCGGCCTCGGCAATCGCCGGGAGCTGCTGTTGAATGAGTTCCAGCGATTCCTTGGCCCGCTCGGGCCGGCCCTGCTGCAACGCCGTCTTGGCCTCCTGGAGTTCGGCCTGGACGAAGGCCGCAGCCTCGACCGAGCGGGCGTAGTCGGAATAGAGCACCTGCGTCACGCCCCACAAGTTGTCGCCAGGATGGGCGGACTTGGCGAGCAGACCCACTGCGGAAAAGGCGATCACCAATACCGCAGCGGCCGCCGCAACCGGCGCGAACACGAGACTACGTCGG
>DASQVB010000030.1:0-2048 GCA_035640975.1 Pseudonocardiaceae bacterium | reverse complement strand
GCCCCGCTCCGTCCCCTTCGTCCGGCCGGTCCGCCTCGTCTAGCCGGGCGGTTCGTCGGCCGCGCGCGGGCCAGCAAGGCACGAACAAGGCCGTCCTTGCTGCCGAACAGGTACAAGCAGTCCCCGCGGGCTGGACCCGATTGCTGAGGCCAGCGGCCATGACCGAGGGAGTCCAGGAGCAGGACACGCGAGCAACAGAGAGGGCGCGGGTCCGCATCCGCCGGCTCAACCGCCCGGGAGACCTTGGTTGGGTGGGGATGGCCCACGGCCTGCCGTACGAGCGAAGCAGGCGCTACGTTTGAGTTCAGCAGTGCCTGATCCTGCGCGCACCCTTAGATCACAGGTTCGAGTTCAACACCGGTCTGTTTGTACTGGGCGTAGCGGGCTGGGTCGGCGGTGAGTAATGGCCAGCCTCGTTCTCGGGCGCAGACGATGGCGTGTGCGTCGGCCTGGTGGGCTCCGAGCTGGCCGACAGCTCGGGCGCGCGACTCATCAAGGTTATCAATGACCGTGACCGGTAGGTGGAGCAAGACGTCGAACACCGGAAGGTGTTCTTCGGCGAGTTCGGCCCATACTGCCGCGACCGCAGTCGACGGCACGATCAGGACGATTGATTCTTCAACCGCAGTCCAGACGGCAGCCGCAGCGTAGATGGAGCTGCCACCTACGGACGCAACCAGTGCAGAGGCATCGAGGACACGTCCGCCGATCACGCCTTGTCAACTGGGGCGGGCAACCCCCAGGCCCGGCGGATGGCGGCGCGCGCCTCCAGCGGCGGCGGGCCGCCGAGTACGCGTGCCAGCTCGGCGAGCGCATGAGCACGACTGAGGCGGTCCCGCATGGCGTCAGCGACGAACGCCGACAGGCTGTCGGCAGCGCCAGCGTCAACAGCACCTCGGGCCCCGGCTAGCACCTCAGGTGGCAGGCTCACGGTAACCCGCTCAGCAGTCATACTCGGAGACTAGCAGCGTCATACCGGCGGGCTGGTGCGCTTTACGATCCGCTGTCCGTTGAACACCGAGGGCTGACACCATTATCCGGGTGAAGAACCTCTGATGACCTCGTCCACCCCATATGTCGAGGAACGCACCGGGCGCTGAGCGCCGTCGAAGAGCTGATCACCGGGGTCGGAGACGACCAGTGGTCCGCGCCGACCCCGTGCACCGAGTGGACCGTGCGCGAGCTGGTCGATCATCTGGTCGGCATCGATGTGTCTTCGCCGCCCTGGTGAACGGGCCAAGCCCCGCCCGAACGCGGCACCGACGTCCTCGGCGATGATCCCGCTGGCGCATATCGCGACTCCAGCAGGGTGATACAGGCAGCATTCGCGCACCCCGGTGTTCTCAAGCGGAGCTACCAAGGCCCCTCGGGGCTGCCACCGGCGCGGAACGGCTGCACATACGCATCGCCGATCTGCTGGCCCACGGTTGGGACCTCGCCCAGGCCACTCCACAATGCCGCGCACCAACCGCTTTGACCCGTGCAATCAGTCGACGACGATGCTCCCGCCATCGACCGGCTCGCCGCTTTCCTCGGCCGCCGGTCGACACAGGCCGATGACACGTACTGTTCCCGAACTCAACAGGAGAGCTGTCCTGGCTGTGCCGAGTAGCTCTCCTGTTGAGTTCGGGGGGTTGAGGACAGACCATTCCAGCCGTCCGCAGCCGCGGTCAGCGACGAGTTGTGCCACGTAAGTAAGCAAGGCGTGTCCGACGCCCCCGCAATGAGGACTTCGGCCAATGGCGTGGGGGCGAACAGGTGCTCGCGAAGCGGCGCCGCCTGTACGGCGCATTCCTCGCTGAGACCCCTCATAGCCGGCGAGCGCCCGGATCATCTCAACGATGATGCCGGCGTCGGACGAAACGGCGGGGCGAACGACAGCGTTCGGTAAGTTCATTACGTGGGGTCAGGGCAGATGCCGGTATGCCCCGGCTAGATAGTTTGTAGTGCGGCGTGGCGGAATTGGTACACCGTTCCCGCCTGGCGCAACACCTGGCGGCGGTTGGCATCCTGAACTAGCGGCAGGAAACAGACGTACCCCCTGGCTT
>DASQVB010000029.1:0-4730 GCA_035640975.1 Pseudonocardiaceae bacterium | reverse complement strand
AAAAGCATGGACGTTGTACTGGCGTGACTCCAACCTGCGCTTCCACACCCACCACGGCATCGGGCCGTCCAGCATCAACGACCTGCTCGCCGAGATCGACCGCGACCCAACGGGCATCTTCTGGGGCTGACCGACGCAACACGCCCAAGGCAGCCCGCGCACGGACAGCGGCATAAGCGGATGCTCGGAAGAGCTCCGGTAAAGGGTGGGACGGTGATCAGCCAACGCGCACGCAGCATGTCTGGCTGTATGGCCAAGCGGACGTAGCCGCTGCCCGATCAGCCGCCGGCCTGGCTGAGCAGGAACGCGACGATGAAGCCCAAGGAGGTAACCAATCCGACGGTGCTGCCGGCGTGTTCGAAGCCTTCGGGCATCATCGTGTCAGCCAGCATGGTGAGGATGGCTCCAGCGGCGAAGGCCTGAACGACGGCAATCGTCACCGGAGATGCACCGCCAAGCAGCCCATACCCGACCGCGGCGGCTGCCGCGGACAGCAGCGCCACGCCCGTCCAAAGTCCCAGAATCCAGCGACTGGAGTGTCCTGCCTTGCGCAGTCCGGTCGCGACGGACAGGGACTCAGGCACGTTGGAAAGGAATACCGCGGCAACGACGGCCACGCCGACGCTGCCCCCGCCTAGCAGCGATACGCCGATCGCCACCGACTCGGGGACCCCGTCAAGTAGGGCGCCAAGCACAATTGCACCCGCCACTCCGTCGGCCTGCTGCCCGCCAGAGCGCTTGCGGTGTTCGCCGCCGCGGTGGTCCAGGATCCAGTCGCCGAGGTAAAAAGTCAGTGCGCCAGCGCCCAACCCGATGACCACCGCGAGCCCGCCGGAGGTCCTGAACGCCTCGGCGGTGAGCTCGAAGGCCACTGCGCTGATGAGCACCCCCGAACCAAACGCCATCACCAGCCCGATCACCTTAGGCGGAGTCCGCCACAGCAGGCCTACCCCCGCGCCGACGAGTAACGCGAAGCCGCCGACGAACCCCCAGAACGCTGCCAGCAGCATGGCCGGCCCCTCCCGATGCGACCTACCTTCGTTACCCGCAGCCCCTTCTTTCACACATCGGCTTGTCGGCGTTGCCGATCAAGAGCGCTCACTGACGACATGCGCTATTCGGCATGGTCGTGCGTTCCGCACGCTCGGCGCATGAGCGTGCGCCAGATGCATATACCTCATCGCCGCCCCAACGATCACGGCCGGCAAGATCACACCAGCTGCCAGCAAGGCGCCGTTAGGCCTTTTTTATCTGGATCATGATTGCATGTTTCCCGCTGCCCGCTGGACCGCCCAGCCGGTCAAGAACGAAGGGCCCCGCTAGGTCGGGTTTCTTCGGACGCTGTCCGGTTGCGCTGTCAGTGCCGGAGCCTGCGGGAGGACGTGTGGATCGTCGGCGGGTTGTGTCGGGTCATCATCGCGGTAGGCCACGTCGGTGACAGCACCGTCATAGGCCTGGGCGGTCGGCCGTTGACGTAGCGTCGTCTCGCGCAGGAACAGCACAACGAGGAATCCGATGACGACGAAGGGGACCGCAGACAGGAACGCGGTCTGCATGGCCTCGGCGAAGCCGGTGATGATGGCGGTGTGGATGGGTTCGGGCAACGCGGCTATTTCGGCTGGGGTACCGGAGGTGGCAGGGGCACCCACGGTGGCGAGGCGCTCGGGTGGGACACCGGCTTCGGTCAGGGCGGCGGGGATGGTGTCCCGGAGGCGGTGTGACAACAGTGCCCCGAAGACCGCGACGCCGGCGGCGCCACCCATGGACCGGAAGAACGTCGCGCCGGAGGTGGCCACGCCGAGGTCCTTGTGCTCGACGGCGTTTTGGGCGGCGAGCACGAGAACCTGCATGACCATGCCGATACCCAGGCCGGTGACCAGCATGTAGGCACCGGTGACAACGAGCGAGGTGTGCACGTCCAGCAGGGACAACAGTCCGACACCGATGGCCGCAACGAGCATCCCGAACACGGGGAAGATCTTGTAGCGCCCGGTGCGGGTGATGATCTGCCCGGAGATGATGGAGGTGACCAGCAGGCCGGCCACGAGCGGCACCGTGAGCAAGCCCGACGCGGTCGGGGACTCGCCCTTGACGATCTGCAGGTACTGCGGCAGGAAGATGATCGCCCCGAACATGGCCACCCCGATCATGAACCCGGCGAGGCTGGTGACCACAAAGGTCCGGTTGGTGAACAGGTGAGGTGGCATGATCGGCTCGGCGGCCCGGCGCTCCTGCCAGATCGCGGCGCCCAGGGCCAGCAGCGTGATCGTCAGCAGACCGTAGGTCCAGGCGGAGTTCCACGCGAACTCTTTGCCTCCCAGCGAGAGCACCAGCAGCAGTGCGCTCACCGACGCGACGATGAACAACGCGCCGAGCCAGTCAATGGCGCGCCGGCGACAGGGAAAGCTGAATCGCAGCGCCCGCTCGGTGACCAGTAGCGCCACGACGCCGATCGGGATGCCGACCCAAAACGTCCACCGCCAGGACCCGTGCTCCACCAGGAACCCGCCCGCCAGCGGCCCGGCCACGGTTGCCAGGCCGAACACCGAGCCGATATAGCCCTGGTAGCGGCCGCGTTCTCGGGGACTGACCACGTCGCCGATGATCGCCTGGGATAGGGCCATCAGCCCCCCGACCCCGAGTCCCTGTAGGCAGCGGGCGCCGATCAGCTGAGCCATATTCTGCGCGAATCCAGCCGCCAGCGACGCGACGAGAAATAGCCCGATGGCCGACTGGAACATGATCTTACGACCATGCAGGTCCGACAGCTTGCCCCAGATCGGCGTCGAGACCGTGGAGGCCAGCAGGGTCGCCGACACCACCCACGCCAGCTGCTCCTGCCCGCCGAGCTCACCGACGATCGTGGGCAGCGCCGTGGCCACGATCGTCTGCGACAGCGCGGCGACCAGCATGCCCAGCATCAGCCCCACCAACACGGTGAGGATCTGCCGATGAGTCAACACCGGCATGGCAACAGACGCTGCGGGCGCTTGGGGCGGTCGCCGGGAATCGAGGCGGGGGCCAGGAGAAGTCATGGACAGCGGTCCTCCACAAAGGCGTGGATGTACCCTCCGCGACGGATCGCGAGGCTGGAGTGAGGGTGTGGCCGGCGGACCCGGACGGTCACCGGAGCGCGAGCATGGAGATCGTGTCGGCGGCGTGCTCGCGCAGATCCGCGTTGAACTTGGCGAGCAGACCAGCGAAAAGCTCCACATCCTGGGCGGGCCAGCCAGCAAGCACGTCATGGAGGATCTGGCGCCGCTGGGCGCGGGTGCGCTCCAATACATCCCGGCCAGTCGGCGTAACCGTCAGCAAGGCGGCTCGCCCATCGGAGGGGTCCGGGGCGCGGCGGATCAACCCCGCAGCTTGCAACGCGGCGACCTGCCGGCTGACCGTGGACACGTCAAGCATGAACGTGGCGGCCAACTCACTTAGGCGCACAACACCCTCATCGTGCACCCGCCCAAGCACGTTGTAGGCGGAGCGTTCCAGAAGCCGCAGCTCAGCGCCTTCATTGTGAAGGCGCACCCGCTGCGCTCGACACATCAGCAGCGTGAGCTCTTCTTCTACCTGCTTCACCGGACTATCCATGATCTAACTATCCGCAACCAACCTACTCAATAGAGTTAACGCTAGAGAGTATAACGAGGATAGTTGCAGTTGCCAACTATCCGACGCCGGGGCAGGGTGGTGCCGCTGGTGGCGCCATCGGCATGCCAGTGCGTTCGGACGCTGATCGACATGCTCGGATCATGTGCCCGAGGCCATGGAGGCGGCTCATGCCCTACCCGTCGTCGTCAACCCCCCGCAGTTAACCCTCAACCTGCTGATGGCCTTCAACACGGCCGTGGCGGCCACCACGTCCACACTGATCCGCACGAACAACGTCACGAGCGACAGCAGCAACGCCCGGCCAAGCCGAACCCACCTACGCGGCGTCGCCCAGCACCAGCAGGCTGACCCCGATCCTCGCAACCAGCAGACCGGTGACCACCAACGAGCACACCTACACCCCTTGGCGGGTGGCGCATGATCAGGTGACTGGGATCACGCCCGTAAAAGGGCACGCACTCTAGGTGTCTCGTTCAAGGATCCCCTACTGATACGGCGGTTCGGCGTCCAAGACGTCGACTTGATGCTGCTACGACCTGTCATGGGACTACGGCGATCACAGCGCTTTGGCTCAAGAAGCCATCAGCAAGCCAGCGCGTAGTCATCCAGGGTAGGCCGCCGGGCACTGTTGCATTGAGGCGAAGGGCGCCCTCGCCGTGCATCGAAGAGAGAGACGAAACCTCTCAGGCACCTCCGGGAATCGGCACAAAAGCGGACATCTGAAGGCCTGTCAGCCCGCGTCTGGACGTGCGACAGGAGGAGACGGGGTGGGCCGATCGCTCAATGCAACAGTGCCTCCCGAAGCCGCCTACCCACGCCAGCAACGCTTGGTAGCCAGCTGCGGTAGCTGGGAACGTCTTGGTTTCTCGCAGCACGCCCAGCGCCGTGAGCACCGCGGCCACGTGCACGTCTTTGTGAGTATCCACCCCCACGACAACCTCGTCGGGATCACTGCTGGCCTGGCTGGGCACCGATGATTGCGGCATGCTGAGCACGGTCGTCTGTCTCCTGATCGCCAACGGAATGGATGGCCGTCGCCGGGCCGGCACGGGTGGTCAGAACTGTGACGGTGCCCTGTTGATGGCAAGGCCCCTATCGGGACACACCCACCCGGTCCG
>DASQVB010000028.1:0-5896 GCA_035640975.1 Pseudonocardiaceae bacterium | reverse complement strand
GTTCGTGCACTCCGCGCCATGGTCAGTCGCTCAGCAGGGCAACAGCAACGTCAGCCACGGTTGCATCAACCTGTCGCCGGAGAACGCCAAGTGGTTCTTCGACAACGTGAAGAAGGGTGACGTTGTCATCAACGTCAACACTGGCGGCCCCAACCTCAAACCGTGGGACGGCTTCGGGGACTGGCAGATCCCATGGGGGCAGTGGGTCTCGGGCGGCAACAACAAGTAGCCGCAGCCAGCGCCGTCACCCCGCGGCGTGCTTGGCGATCAGGCGGTTGGCCCGGTCCGCCTGCTCGATGGGCGCCAGGTGCGCGCCATCGAGAACCTCCAACTTCGCCTGGTAGATGCCGGCGGCGAGAGTCTTGGCATGTGGGGTCACCGGTGTCCGCTCATCCTGGGCACCGGCGAGCACCAGCGTGGGCGTGGTGATCCGGCCGATCAGTCTGCGACCGTCCCAGCCGGCGATGGCCGCGCAGCACGCCGCGTAGGCGTCGTCCGAGGTCCCTGCGATCATCTGGGTCACCTGCTCCACCGTCTCCGGGTGCGCAGCTGCCCATTCCGGAGTGAACCAGCCGGCGACCACCTCCGGTGCTATCGCGGACGTGCCCGCCCAACGAACTGATGCGGCCCGCTCCAGGTACGGCCCAACGTCGTCGTAACGCGCACTCGTGCTGCACAACACCAGCGACGACAGCCGCTCCGGGGTGTACGCGGCGAGACAGATCCCCACCATCCCGCCCAAGGAGAGTCCGCAGAAGGCCACCCGCTCGATCTCCAGCCGGTCCAGAAGTTCGAGCACGTCGATGGCCAGATCTGGAATCGCGTAGGTCCCGGCCCCCACTGGAGATCCGCCATGCCCGCGATGGTCATAGCGAAGCACCCGGAATCGCTCGGCAAGCACCTCGACCTGTGGCTGCCAGATCTGCATTGTGGTACCCAGCGGCCCGGCCAGCGCCAGCACCGGCGAGTCAGGCGGCCCGACCAGCTCGTGGTGGACCTTGACGCCTCTCATGCGGGCACTCTAGTGGCAGATGCCCACAGTATGGGGTGAGTGACGGGATTCGAACCCGCGACTTCCTGGACCACAACCAGGTGCTCTACCAGCTGAGCTACACCCACCATGCGCTGACCTCGCCAGCACCGATCACCATGATATCCGGCGCCGCGTCGCGGTTACCGCCCGGGCATCTGATCGACGATGGCTTGAGCCGCCGCCTGCGCCTCCTCGGAGCTCGGGCCCGGATCGGGCACGAACACGGTGCGCCGGTAATACGCCAGCTCGCGGATGGACTCGGTGATGTCTGCCAGTGCCCGGTGTGCCAGGCCCTTGGCCGGCTGCGCGTAGTAGACCCGCGGGTACCAGCGACGGCACAACTCCTTGATCGATGACACGTCGACCATTCGGTAGTGCAGGTGCTCGTCAAGCTCGACCATGTCACGGGCCAGGAATGCCCGGTCGGTGGCCACCGAGTTACCGGCCAGCGGCGCCGAGCGGGCCTCGGGTACCCACTTGCGCACATAGGCCAGCACCTGCTCCTCGGCCTCTGTGAGGCTCACCGTGGACCGTCGCACCGCCTCGGTCAGGCCGGACTTCGCATGCATCTCGCGCACCACTTCCGGCATCGAGTCCAGCGCGGTGTCGTCAGCGTGGATCACCACGTCGACGCCCTCGCCGAGCACCCGCAGCTCGCCGTCGGTGACCAACGCGGCGATCTCGATCAGCGCGTCCTTAACGACGTCCAAGCCAGTCATCTCGCAGTCGATCCACACCAGACGGTCATTCACACCCGTGAGCCTAGTGCGCTGGCGGCGTCGCCACGTCCTGGAGCAGGAAAGGCGTGAGCAATCCCGGCACGGCGCGCTCGGCAACCGCCAGCCCGTCGGCGGTCCGGACATCGATGATGCGATAGGCGCCGCTGCCGGCGGCGGTGGTCGCGGTCACGGTCACCAACCCGGCTCGGCGTTGAAAAAACGACTGCGACACCGTCCACCCGATCACCCCGGCGCGCTGCAGCGCTACGGTGCCGCGCACGCCGGCACCGTGCCGGGTGACGAGATAGCGGCCGGTCAGCGCATGCCCGAGATTGCGATAGGCGTCCACCGCCAGCAGCACTGTCACCGGCAGCAGACCCAGCGTTGCCCACGCCAACCAGGTCGGCACCGCAGTCAGCCGCAGCACCGCGGATGCAGCCAGAACAGGCAGTACCGCGCGGGCCAACCGCCGCCGCAGCGCGACGCGCGGGTGGCTGCGCAACGCCGTGCGGGTAGGGGAGGGGTCCTCGGTGAGCACGGCCCCCGACACCCGGTGTGCCTCGTCCCGGGGGGCGGGCGGCAGCAGGGTGCCCCGGCCACTGCCCAACCCGGTGGCCACCGCACCGGTACGGGCCCCACGGCCGGCCCGCAGCAGCAACGGCTCGACCACCTCCACCCCGCGCAGCCGACGCTCCTCCAGCGACACCGACCGCGCGGTCAACAGTCCCCGGCGGATCCGCAGCGTGCCGCCCGGTTCGCGAACCAGCCGGAATCCCCACCAGGACTCAACGAAGATCAGAACCGAGCCCAGCAACGCGATCACCAGCACCAGTACGGCGAACGCGGAGATGCCCAGCCACAACGGTGCAACACTCAATCGGTCGCGGACGCCGCCGAGATCGGCGAGTTCAGCACCGAGCTCACCCACCAGCTGGCCGAACGCGCCAGCGACCGCGCCGACCGCCACCAGGCTGGATGCCGTGAGCGGAGCGAAGCGCAGCCACGACCAATCCAGCGTGGCCAACTCGGCAGAGCTCGGCACCACCGTGACACCGTGGAGGTCCGGATCACCGGCGTCTCCGACGTCTGAGGAATCCAGCAGGCGCTGACGCAAGCGGTCGGCGTCAGCCGCGGATACCGCGTCCAGGGTCAGCTCCCGCGACTCGCTGCCCTCGCTGCGCTCCCCGGTCCCGACAGTCACCACAGACAGCCCAAACAGCCGGTGCACCGGCCCGGCGGTGACGTCCACGCTGCGGATCCGGTCCCGTGGAACGAACCGGGCACTGCGAAACAGCAAGCCCGAGCGCAGCTCCACGCGCTCGCTGGTGATCCGGTACCGGGTGGTCAACCAGCGCAAAACCCCGGCGAGCACGACAACCAGCACGCCTACCCCGACTCCGTAGAGCCGCCCACCGAGATCCTGCCGGACTCCGATGAACAGCACCACAGCGATCACCGGCAGGAATCCGGCAAGCTGGCGCAGCGGCGTGACGGCGAGCATCCGCGGGTCCAAGCGCTGCCAGTCCGCTGCAGGGTAGGTCATGTGGCATCCCCGCGGGTCGCCTGAGTGATCTGTGTGAGTCGTTCGACGAGTTCATCAGCAAGCGCGTGGTCCAGCCCGGCCAACCGCAGTGCCCCGGCCGCCGATGCGGTGGTGACTGTGACGGTGGACAACCCGAACAGTTGCTGCAGCGGCCCGCGTTCGGTGTCCACGGTCTGGATCCGTGACATCGGTGCGACCCGCCATTCCTGGCTGATCCAGCCCGCAGAGGTGTAGACGGCGTCATCAGTCGTTTCCCAGCGGTGCACCCGGAATCGCCAACGTGGCATCACCAGGACATAGCCGAACCCGATGATCACTACCGCGACCGTGACTCCGACCAGCCACGACCGAGCCTCCGCCCACGCGACCAGACCGACCGCCAGGGGGATCAGGACAGCGGCCACCTCAAGTGCGGCCTGGGTGGTCCACCAGGTGATCGCCCGGCGACTCACCAGGTGACGAGGCGGACGCAACCGCAACGGCTCGGCGGGCAGCATCCCTCCACCATGCCGGATAAGTCACGGTCCCTCATACCGAGGCCTCGCCTCCAGCGGCGGCCTCCAGGAAGCGCACCGGCACCTGCGGAACTCGGTTGGGATCTCCCGCGGTGAGCAGCAGTGCGGCATAGGTTGCGCGGGCGGCCTCCTCCAGGTTGACCGCTCTCTTGTGTGCCAGCTCGACTGAATCAGCCAGCACCGAGCAACCATGATGCCCGAGCACCACGGCGTTGACCCCGCCAGCCACGGCGTCGGCGGCGGCAACCGCGAGCTCGACGGTGCCGGGCTGCTCGAACGGGACGGTGACGATCTCGCGCAGGTAGTACGCGTGGTCAGTGGTGATCAATGCGATGTCGTACCTCAACGCGGTGAGCAGCACGCTGGCCTGGGGGTGCAGGTGGACGATCGCGTTGATGTCCGGACGCCGGGCATAGGTTTCGGTGTGCAGGCGCCACTCGCTGGACGGCTTCGGGTGCCCGCCACGCAACCCGCCGTCCGGGATGCTGATCAGGGAGAACTCAGCAGGCTGTAATCGCTGGAGCCAAGTGTTGGCCGCGGTGATCCAGCACTGGTCAGAACCCGGCTGACGGGCTGAAAGATTGCCTCCTGATCCGACCACGAGGCCCGCGCTGACAACCTGCGCGCCGACGTGGCCGAGCTGATCACGCAGGTCGCCTTGCGGATAGCTCACTCCAGGAGCCTAGAAAACCCGGCAAGCCGCCTTCGTCTTCAGGTGTTACTACCCACAGTGATAATCCGGTTACGCTGCCGTACGATCGAAACCCTTGGTCGAGCGGGCAAGTAGGACAGGAAGAGAGGAAAGCTGATGCAGCTCAGCAGCAAAGGCGCCCGGGGAATGGGACGCGTCGGAGCGTGCTTGGCGTTCGCGTCGTCGGCGGTCGTGCTCGCCGGGTCGCCTCCGGCGTTGGCGCTACAGGACGGTGCTCAGTTCACCGTTGCGCTGGCTGACCAGGAGAACGTTAACGGCGGAGATACCGACGGGCAGGCGTCCGCTCGACTCGACCTCGACCCGCAACGGGGGATGGCTTGTTACGAGATCACCTGGAAGAAGCTCGACGGTATGGTTACCGCCTTCCATCTCCACGCCGGCCAGCGCGGTACTAACGGCCCGCATTGGATCGATTTCTTCAATGACCAGCGCTTCGATGGAGAGCAAAGCAAGGCATCGGATTGCGTACGTAGCACCCGGGAGAACATCGAGGCCGTCATCAACGATCCTTCGGCCTACTATCTCCAAATCCACACCACCGCGTTCGAAGACGGAGCGATCCGCGGCCAGCTGGGTTAGCACTGCAACGGCACTTGCCGAGCACCGCCGCTCGCAAACCGCTGGCCTGCACGTACGGCTGAACCTGAACGCGGGCCTCTTTCTGCTGCCGCAGCAACGCAATCGTCGCTCGTGGCCGACAGGGATCGCATCGGGTCCCGGGCTGGGGCGTTAGAGGGTTGGGCCGCGTTGACGTGCAAGCATCCGGCACGCTCACCGGCTGTATCGCTAACGCAACGCCTTGTAGCGGCGATACGGAAACCGAGCGTCGTGCCAGTTGTGCTTGGACGCTGCTCTCGAACGCTGCTTTGGGGGCGTCCGGCACCGTAAGACGAGGATAGGGGCACGCTAGGATGAGCTACTGGCTCGGGATCGACGTGGGCACCACCTTCACCGCCGCGGCCGTCTGCCGGCGGGAAGAGGGCCGCCGCCCGCTGCCCGAGGTGATGCCGCTTGGCAGCCGCTCCGCTGCCGTGAGTTCGGTGGTCTACCTGAGTGAAGACGGCCAGGCGGTCGTCGGGGAAGCTGCCGAACGCCGCGCCGTCACCGACTCCGACCGGGTGGTACGCGAGTTCAAACGGCGCATCGGTGACGAGGTCCCGATGGTGATCGGCGGTGTTCCGCATTCCGCCTGCGAGATCGCTGCGATGGTGGTCCGCTGGGTCGTCGAGCGCGTCGCCGAGCGCGAGGGTGAAGCCGCCCAGGGCATCACGATCACCCATCCGGCCAGCTGGGGCACGTACAAGACCCAGATCATGACGGAGGCGCTGCGCGCGGCCGATCTGTCGGAGGTCACGTTCCGTACGGAGCCGGAGG
>DASQVB010000027.1:0-2347 GCA_035640975.1 Pseudonocardiaceae bacterium | reverse complement strand
GGCCCGACCAGGGCCACATTGCGAATCCGAGACGGGTCCTGCGCGGCTACCGCGGGATCAGGACGCTCACCGTTGCCTTTCGTGCCCATGGCACCCACCCTCGGCTATGCGGACCGTGTGGTCGATCTCACACCGGTGTGCCGGTCGAGGCAACCCCCAGCAGCCTGGAACTCGCGACGTTGTCAGCGGGCCCGACGTACGATCGAGTACTGGGTCCCGACTGCCTGGGTCCGGTGCTTGTCGCGTGCCACTGCCCTGAGGAGCGAACCGCCGTGCTGGCCGAGAACATCAACACTGAGCGTCAGATCGGTACCGCACTGGTCAAGCGCGGGATGGCCGAGATGCTCAAGGGTGGTGTGATCATGGACGTGGTCACGCCGGAGCAGGCCAAGATCGCCGAAGACGCCGGCGCGGTGGCTGTTATGGCACTGGAGCGGGTCCCCGCCGACATCCGCGCGCAGGGCGGAGTGGCCCGGATGAGTGACCCGGACATGATCACCGGGATCATCGAGTCGGTGTCCATCCCGGTCATGGCCAAGGCCCGCATCGGACATTTCGCTGAGGCGCAGGTGCTGCAGGCGATCGGCGTGGACTACGTCGACGAGTCCGAGGTGCTGACCCCCGCTGATGAGGCCCATCACATCGACAAGTTCGCTTTCACCGTGCCGTTCGTCTGCGGCGCTACCAACCTGGGTGAGGTGTTGCGCCGGATTTCCGAGGGTGCCGCCATGATCCGGTCCAAGGGCGAAGCCGGGACTGGAAACGTCGTCGAGGCGACCCGGCACATGCGCTCGATCCGCACGGGCATCCGCGCCCTGGCGGCAATGCCACCCGAGGAGCTGTTCGCGGCAGCCAAGAAGCTGGCGGCCCCGGTGGAGCTGGTTCGTGAGATCGCCGAGGCCGGCTCGCTGCCGGTGGTGCTGTTCACTGCTGGTGGTATCGCCACGCCCGCCGACGCGGCGATGATGATGCAACTGGGTGCCGAAGGCGTGTTCGTCGGCTCGGGCATCTTCAAGTCTGGCGACCCTGCCAAGCGTGCGGAGGCGATTGTCAAGGCCACCACCTTCCACGATGATCCGGAGATGGTGGCGAAGGTGTCCCGTGGACTGGGCGAGGCGATGGTAGGGATCAACCTCGGCGACTTGACCGACGGGCAGCGGCTGGCCCAACGCGGCTGGTGACCCCCGGCAAAGAGGTGACCGACGCCAGCGCGCTGCTGCTGTCTTCTGCTGCGGGTGCGCGGCTGCGCACTCCGGGGCCCGAAGCCGGGGCCGCCCGTCGTTCCCGGATCAGTCCCGACACCGTGCTGGTCCACGCTGACCTGCACAACCACACGCTTCTTTCCGACGGCGCCGGCGACCCCGAAGCGGCGTTCCCCTCAATGCGCGATGCTGGCTTAGATGTCGCAGCACTCACCGATCACGCGATCCGCGGTGCCACGGTGGAGGGCACTGGACGAGGCGGCACACCATGGATCGGGCTGGATCGGACCGGTTGGCGGCGCACCGGGAAGCTCGCCGAGACCTACGACCGGCCCGGCGAGTTCACCGCCATCCGCGGCTTCGAGTGGTCACACCCGCATCTGGGGCATGTCAATGCATGGTTCACCGATGACTTCACCGACGTGGCGACGTCTGGCGCGATGGCCGAGCTGTATGCCTGGCTGACCCGGTTCGGTCGCCGCAACGGCGCTGCCCCTCCGGTTGGGCTGGCCGGATTCAACCATCCCTGCCGGGAGAAGGGCGCCTTCGCAAACTTCGGCTATACCGCCGCAGCCGCTGAGCAGATGGTCAGCCTGGAGATGTTCAACCGCAACGATGACTACCTTTTCCAGGGTGTCGCAGCCGGTGGCACCTCTCCCTTGGTGGCTTGTCTGGATGCCGGCTGGCGAACTGGGCTGCTCGGGGTCAGCGACGAGCACGGCAGCGACTGGGGCTTGCCGCAGGGTAGGGGACGGGCCGGGCTGTGGGTTGCCGAGCACAGCAGGGCCGGGGTCGCGGAGGCGTTGCGGGCCCGGAGGTTCTTCGCTACCCGGGTCCCGGGACTGCGGGTGGACGCCACCGCGAGTGAGATTCGGATGGGCTCCGTGCTGCGGCACCGCCATGGATCCGTGGCATTCGCGCTCGACGCCGACTGCGGCCCTTCCTGGCTCGGCCGCCCGCTGCAGGTCCAGGTGCTGCGTCCAGGTACGCCGGTGCCGGCGGTGGCCGAGGCCATCGAGATTCGCTGCGGTGACGTCGCCCGCTTCCGGGTGCCGCTGGATATCGAGGAGGGGCATTGGGTGGTGCTGCGGCTGGCCGACCCCGAAGCTCGTAACGGCACCCAAGGTCCGCCCGGCCACCCCGCG
>DASQVB010000026.1:0-2454 GCA_035640975.1 Pseudonocardiaceae bacterium | reverse complement strand
GCCCTGTCCCACTCCCACATCCCAGGGAAGTAGTACACCGCAAGCGCATCACGCAGTGCCTGGTTCAGGTCGATCGGACCCGACCGGGATATTGGTTCCAGGTTCTGCCGGTTGGGCGAGCTAAGATCCCATTGCCGACGGCAACGCTTGAACGCCGTCCGGTCAGACGCGTGGATGCGGTAGGCCATCGCACCTCAACTCAGTGACTTACCTCAACTCAGTGATTTAATGCGCGTGCGGCCAGGGGTCATCCGCTGACCAACGGCAACGATCATGGCCTCCGGCCGCTGCTTCCATCTCGGCGAACAGGTCCTCGAAGAACGCCGACACGTCGTCGCGATGCTGTGCCTGCCACCCCCCGTAGTAGATCCAGGCATCGGGCAGCGACTCATCCGGTGCCGGCGCGGGGACAACCCCATCGGCACCGATGCGCCGTAACGCATAACTATCGCCCCGGCGTTCGATGTATACCAGCTCACCGGGTTCGGGCCAATCAGCCACGATCTCGGTGATCAACTCATTCCGGTTCAGCGAACCTCCCCGACAACGGTGCTCAACAGATCCGCGGCAGTGGATCGCCGACCAGGAGATCGATGATCCGAGTGCCCCCAAACCCGGTCTTGAGCAGGACCAACCCCGGTGGATCGTCGGCTACCCGGCCAACCACCGTGGCCCCGGCGCCGAGCGGATGGGCCTGCAGTGCGGCCACTGCGGCGTCGGCCGCGCCGGGATCGACGATCACCACGATCCGTCCCTCGCAGGCGACGTAGAGCGGGTCGATGCCCAACAGCTCGCAGGCCCCACGGACCTCTGCGCGTACCGGGACTGCCTCCTCCTCAACCACCACGGCAACGCCTGCAGCCGTGGCCACTTCGTTGAGGATGGTCGCGACGCCGCCACGCGTGGCGTCGCGCATCGCCCGGACGTCTGGGCCCACCGCGTCGAGCAGCCCCCGCACCAGGCCATGGACCGGCGCGGTGTCAGAGACCAGGTCGGCCTCGAGGTCCAGCTCACCGCGCGCCAGCATGATGGTCATACCGTGGTCGCCCACCGGGCCTGAGACGATCACTGCGTCACCGGGACGGGCAGTGGCCACCCCGAGGGTCAGGTTATCGGTGAGCAACCCCACCCCGGCGGTGTTGATGTAGCAGCCATCGCCCTTGCCCCGCTGCACGACCTTGGTGTCCCCGGTGACGATCGAGACCCCAGCCGCCGTAGCGGCCGCGGCCATCGATGCCACGATCCGCCGCAGGTCCTCGACCGGAAAGCCCTCTTCCAGAATGAAACCCGTGGACAGATGAGCTGGCCGTGCCCCGGAGACGGCCAGATCGTTGACTGTGCCGTTGACGGCAAGGTCGCCGATGTCACCACCCGGGAAGAACAGCGGCGACACCACATAGGAATCCGTGGTGAAAGCCAGCCGCGCATCACCGGCGACCACCGTCGCGGCGTCTTCAAGCGGCTCCAGCTGGGGATTGCGGAAAGCGTCCAGGAAGACCGCCTCGATCAGCGACTGGGTGGCCTTGCCGCCGGCGCCGTGCGCGAGCGTGATGAGCTTCTCACGCACCCGGGGCCGGGCCCGCCGGGCGCGCTCGATGCGTTCCAACACCAACTGCTCCCGGCCGGTGTGCTCTGTCCCGGCCGGGGCATGCCCAGGCTGCCCGGCGGCGTGCTCGGCAACGGCTGCCTGCGCCCTGTCCGCTCGGTGCTGCTGGGTGGTGTCCTGGTACTGGGTCATGCCCGGCTCGCCTTGACCTTATGCATCTCTATCTGATGTACCTCAGTAGCCTCACGGACCCGTTCTCGGGTGAACCGGCCGAAGTTGTAGTACGCCGCACAGGCTCCCTCGGAGGAGACCATGCAGGTGCCGATCGGCATCTCAGGTGTGCACGCGGTGCCGAACACCTTGCACTCCCAGGGTTTGAGCACGCCCTTGAGCACCTCACCGCATTGACACGCCTTCGGGTCGGCTACTCGAACGCCAGGTAGCTCGAAGTGTCGCTCCGCGTCGAAAGCCGCGTAACGCTCCCGCACCCGCAGAGCCGAGTGCGAGATGAAACCAAGCCCACGCCATTCGAAGAAGGGCCGCAGCTCCATCACTTCGTTGACCGCGCGCAGGGCCACCGTGTTGCCATCCCACGGCACCACCCGGGAGTACTGGTTCTCCACCTCGCAGCGGCCCTCGGCCAGCTGCTGCAGCAGCATGTAGACCGACTGCAGGATGTCCAGCGGCTCGAACCCCGCCGTGACCAGCGGCTTGCCGTACTCGGAGGCGATGAACTCATAAGGCCGGCAGCCGATGACGGTCGAGACGTGGCCCGGACCGACGAATCCGTCCAGCCGCAGGTCGGGGGAGTCCAGGATGGCCTTGATTGCCGGGACGATCATGACATGGTTACAGAAGATCGAGAAGTTCTCGATGCCCTCAGACGCCGCCCGCAGCACGGTCATCGC
>DASQVB010000025.1:0-11004 GCA_035640975.1 Pseudonocardiaceae bacterium | reverse complement strand
CCTCGGTTGCCGAAAGCGGAGAGTTGAGATGGCTGGACCACTTGACATCGTGGCCGACCTGCTCGGTTTCGGCGGACCCAGTGGTACCGACGGTGGATCGAGCAACTGGGCGGCCTGGGAGCATGCGGAAATCCGTACGATGCTGGACAGCTCCGTCGACCCCGGCGACATCATCGATGCCGCCGATGGGTGGCGTGATCTGAGTCGGCACGCGAGCGACCTCGTCACCGGGCTCACCCGTGATCTGAACGACATCGTCTCTGGTGGCTGGCATGGGACAGCCGCTGACGCGGCGGTCGCCGCCCTGGGGCCGGTCAACCAGTGGTCGGCCAGCGTGGCCGAGGCTGCTGGCCACACCACCGCGCTGATGGACGCGTCCGGCACCAGCGCCGGGCAGGCCAAGGCGACTGTGCCGCCAGCACAGCCGCACGACTGGGGGCAGTCACTGCGCAGCTTTGCCCTGGGCGGTGCGGCCAGCGCGTTCATCGACGCGGTCGCGCAGGATCGAGCGCAAGCCGAGGCGCGCACCGAGGCCGTGCAGATCATGAACAACGTGTACTCCACGCCGATCAACGACCATCGCGTCGCCGTGCCGACCTATCCACCGCTGGCTGATCCGACCTTGCAGCCACCCGAGCAACTTCCGGACACTGCGTCGGCGCCCGGCCTTGGTCAGGTCGGTGACGGGCTGCCCGGCAACGATCAGGTCAGCTCCGGTAGCAGCGGGTTCCCAGGCGGTGACGCCTCGAACCCCCAGCCTACGGTGGCCGGGCTCCAAAGCGCGGCCAGCGGCGCTCACACCGGATCGCCCCAATACAGCGGCGGGTCCGTCGGACCCGAACCCAGCGCGTCACGCCAGCCCATCGGCGGGCAGGTCGCCCCGGCGGCGACCGGAGTCCCGATCACGACGTCGATCACCGGCGGCGGTCACAACACTCAGGGTCCTCGCCGATCCGGCGGTGTGACACAGCCCGGAGGTGGCCGGATCGTCGCCGGGCATGGCAGCGGTGCTGGGCGCGCCGGCGTAGGCACGAGCAGCGCACCGGAGGCCGGACCAAGCCGATCAGGTCCCGCCGCTTCGGCTCCGGAGGGCCGGATGGGGGTCGGCGCGGGTCGCGGCACCAGCGGTATGCCAGGGGGGCGAACCGGCCCGGGCGATCTCATATCACCGGTTGGCGCCGGGCGTGGCAACGGCGGCGAGGACACCGAACACCGGCGCCCTTCCTACCTGATCGAGATGGACGACATCTTCACCGACGGGCGCAAGGTCGCCCCACCGGTAATCGGCGAGGAACCGCGCGAGCGCGGGCAAGGATGATGCCCCTGGCATGGCGGCTGTCCGCCGCACAGTGGGACGTGCTCACCGAGGTGCTGGGTCTTGAGGGTTACCCTGCGCCGATTCAGGTGCGCTCGACCGGGCGCACCCGCCTTGAGCACGCCCGGGTGCGCGCCGACGTGGGCGTCGAGCTGAGTCGGCTCGGTCTGCTCCGTGCCGGTCGGATGGACGCTGATCTGGAGGCTGCAGTGCACCTGCTGCACTGGCCGACCACCTGGGTGGATTCGGTGTGGCTTGCCGATGCGGTGGCCGGCCAGCCGGTCCGGGTGGTCGCGGCTCGGGGCGGCACCGCGGGCGTCTGCGCGCTGCAGCATCCCGATCAACCTGGCGCGACGCTGCTAGAGGTGATTCCCGCGACGGGGCTGGCTGCAGCGGTGGTGAGCCGGCTCCCGTCGCATCCGCCGGACCGCAGCGCCACGGTAACCGTGCAGTCGCCCAGCGCCCGGCCCAGCCCACAGCCCAGCGGCGGGGTACTGGTCTCCGCGTCCCCTGTGCGCAGCAGCGCCGACCGCGACCGTGCCGCCGCAGCCGCGATGCTGGACAAACCCCGCGTGCGGGCCGGGCAGATCGCCGCTAATGTGCGAGATCCGTCGGGTCAGGTGCGACGTTCGGACGTACTGCGCTGGTGCGACAACGTCGACGGCCGTTACCACGTGACGGTCGACCGGCGATCCGGTGAGTCGACGTCAATGACCATCGGACCGGGCGATCCACAACGGCTCCGCGACGGTGTGCAGCGGCTTCTCGCCGCCCTCCAACCGGGCTGAACCGGGGCGCGTGAGAAGGTAGCGCCCGTGCGAAGCGTCCTGCGTGCCGGCGGTGCAGCGCGCGGTGTTGCGCTCAGGGCCGTCCTCGGGATCATGGTGAGCGCACTGTGCATCACTGGCTGCAGCTCCGGCCCCAGCCAGGTTGGTGCCGCTGCGTTCGTCAACGGTACTGAGATCCCGGTGGAGCAGGTGCAGAGCCAGCTCACCACGGTGCTGGTCAAGGAAGGTGACCAGGCTCGAACTCAGCTGGCGGCCGACCACCAGCTCGATGACCTGTCACGCAAGATCATCACTGTCCAGATCAGGCACGAGTTGACGGCGATCGCGGCGCGGCGGGCAGGCCTGACCGTTGATCAGGCCCGGGTGAGCCGGCTGATCAGCGAGGTCGGCGGTGCCCAGGGTGCTTCCAAGGGAACAATCTTCGATGCAGACGGGTACCGGCAGCGGGCCGTCGACAAACTGCTCACCGCACAGCTCGGACTGAGCGCCCTGCGCAACAGCGCGGTCACCGTCGACTACACCACCGCTGACACCCGAACCGCCGCGAAGGCCAAGGTGGACGAGCTCTCCCGGGCCGGGGCCAAGCAGGCCCGGCAGCTGATCGACGCCGACGTTCGGGCCGGCAAGGACGCCGTGATCGGTAAGCGGATCGTCGCTGCTGACGATCCGATCTTCGCCACGACTCCGGCGTTCGGGATGGCCGAGGGCACTGTGGTGGCCTTCCAGCTCTCGGACACCACCCCATGGTTGATCATGGTGATCAAGAACCGTACCAACCGTGGTGTCCAGCCATCTGACAACGCGCCCGCACTCGAGCAGATCGATCCGGCCGTGCTCGAAGCCATCGGTTTGCGCCAGCTCGCCCAGGTGGGGGAGGAAGTAGGAGTACGCCTGAGTCCCCGTTACGGCACCTGGGACCCGGTGAGCCTGCAGGCGGTGGCCAACGAGAACGAGACGGCCGGCTTCCTAGCGCCGTTACGCGCCGTTCCCCGGACGTGACCCCCGCGTGACAACTGCTTCGGCCTCGGTCGTTGTTGCGCTGTCTGCACGGCTCGGCGCGGTGTTTCCGGCCGCGGCCGCGGGTCTGCTTCAGGACGGGTTAGCTCTGCACGCCGATTCCGACATACCGGCAGAGCTGGCGCAGGAATGTGGAGCACAGCCCGTCGGCGACGCCATCCACGGGCTGCTGCTCACCTTGGACCTGGGGTCTGGTGCAGCGGCGCGCTGGGTGGCTACCGGCGCCACGGTGCTGGCTACCCCCGAGCCCCGGGGAGCTGCGTTGTTGGATGCGGTCGGGGTGATGGATCGTTTGCGGTCCCCGGGCGGCTGCCCGTGGGATGCCGAGCAGACCCACAGCTCGCTGATGCCCTACCTGATCGAGGAGACCTACGAGCTGTACCAGGCGTTGGAGGATGGCGACATCGGCGCGCTGCGCGAGGAGCTCGGTGACGTGCTGTTGCAGGTGCTCTTTCACGCCCGGGTAGCGCAGGAGGCGCCGGATGGTTTCGACATCGACGCGGTGGCCACCGAGCTGGTGACCAAGCTCGTCAGCAGGCACCCGCACGTATTCGCGGGGAGCGAGAAGGTCCGCACCGCCGCCGACCAGGAAGTCCGATGGGAGCAGCTAAAAGGTGCCGAGAAACGCCGCGCGTCGCGGGTCGACGGGGTGGCGCTGGCCCAGCCGGCGGTGGCCTTGGCGGCCAAGCTCGCGGCGCGGACCGTGCAGGCGGGGCTACCTTCGGACCTACTGCCCGGGCACGGTAGCGGCACGGGTGGGGCACTGTTCGAGCTCTCTGCGACGGCGAAGCTGGCCGGCGAGGATCCCGAGGGCGCGCTGCGCCGAGTCGCTCGGCGCTTTGCCGACGACGTGCGCGCTGCCGAGGATGCCGCCCGTGCCGCCGGGCTCGACGTCGCTAGGCTCACCCCGCAGCAATGGCGGGAGCACTGGCCGCACTGATCGCGATCCTGCGCTGTTGCGTGACATCGTTGTCACGCCCCGTATCCCGCCGCCACGGCCGTCGTTGATCTGTGATGTGAACGGCGACGAGCGTTCCGGTGCGCAAACCGGGCAACCCGGCAATGAGCGGTCTCGTCTTCGACCTGCCGCCTACCTCGGCGGCGCGGCGTCGAAATTTCTGCTGCGCGGAATGTTGTCCGGCGGTGCTGTGGTGTGCGCTGGCCTCGTGGTGGCGGGCCTGGGCTCGGTAGCTGCGCCACTGCCTGATCGAGGGCTAGCCACGCCCACGCCGGTAGCAATGGCGGCGCCCGCCGCGCTGCCCGACGTCGCCGAGCCGGTTGCCCAGCCTATTGGTCAGCTTCCCGGTCAGCCAGCTGGGCAGCCACCCAAGACCACGATCAACATTCCGATACAGATACCGGCTCCTGCGACGCCCGATGGGGGGCCGGCACTGGCGTTCGCCGATTGGGCCAATCGGCTGTCCAGCGTCACCAACATCCCACAGCGCGCCCTGCAGGCATACGCGAACGCTCATGCCGTCATGGCTGCCACCCGCGGCGACTGCCGCCTCACTTGGGTAACCCTGGCTGGCATCGCGGCTGTCGAGTCCCAGCACGGTAATTTTCAGGGCCGCACCTTGGAAGCCGACGGCCGGCCATCCGCGCCGATCATCGGGATCCCGCTGAATGGCGCGCCCGGGGTCAGGGCCATTGCGGACACCGACGGCGGCCTGCTCGACGGTGACAACATCTGGGATCGCGCCGTCGGGCCCTTCCAGTTCATCCCCTCCACGTGGGCGGGGTGGCGGGCCGACGCAAACCTGGACGGGATCAGCGATCCACAGAATATCGACGACGCTGCCCTTGCCGCAGCCCAATACCTGTGCGCGGACAACCGCAACCTCGGGGTCGGCGACGGCTGGCTGCGGGCAATTCTGTCCTACAACAACTCCGTGGAGTACGCGCAACAGGTTTACGGTTTCTCACAGGGCTACGCTCGCAACGCTAAGGACACCACCTGAGAGGCCGGACCGGGACTCAGGTCGATCACGTTTCACGGGCAGCCAGCCGCATTCTTACCTCGTTGAGCGCTTCCTGGTAGTCCGGAGTGGGGTTCATCGCCGCTGCCATCGCCAGCTGCGCACGCGCCTCCTCCAGCCGGCCTTGCCGCTGCAACGTACGGCCCAGCGCAAAGCGCGCGTAGTGGTCCGAAGGATTGTGCTCCAGTACCCGAAGGAACGCCTGCTCCGCACGTTGTAGCTGGGCGGACAGCAGGTAAGCCCGCCCAGCAAGCAACTGCACGCTCGGCGCGTCTGGCTCTGCATCCAGTACCGGCCGTAGCTCTCGGAGGGCTTCCAGGGGACGCCTTTCGGAGACCAGCGACTCAGCGCGCCGGAACTGCTCGACGACGTCCATGGGGCGGTCGGCGGCGGTCATGGTCACACCAACGGTACGCGGTGACATGCTGTTGCACGAGCCCCGACATTCGATCACCGGCGCGCGCCTCCGACCGACCGCGCTCGGCCGCGGTTAGGCTGGTCCTGCTCACCAGGCCTTACGTCAACCACCCCTGGCACCACCCCCGCAGCCGACAAGGAGCGCATCCGTGGCCGTCATCGAACAGGTCGGAGCCCGCGAGATCCTGGACTCGCGCGGGAACCCCACTGTCGAGGTCGAAGTGGCGCTCGATGACGGCACGTTAGCCCGTGCCGCGGTGCCCTCCGGGGCATCCACCGGCGAACACGAGGCGGTGGAGCTGCGCGACTACGAACCCGGGCGTTACCTCGGCAGGGGCGTTGAGCGCGCAGTCGCGGCCGTGCTGGACGAGATCGGACCCGAGCTGGTCGGCATCGAAGCGATCGAGCAGCGGGTGGTGGACCAGAAGCTGGTCGATCTGGACGGCACGCCACACAAGTCCCGGCTCGGTGCCAATGCGATCCTCGGGGTCTCATTGGCCGTCGCCAAGGCGGCCGCCGAATCCAGCGGTCTAGATTTGTTCCGGTACATCGGTGGCGCGAACGCGCATGTGTTGCCGGTACCGATGCTGAACATCCTCAACGGGGGCGCGCATGCCGACACCGGCGTCGACGTCCAGGAGTTCATGATCGCCCCGATCGGTGCGGACTCGTTTCGGGAGGGGCTTCGCTGGGGCACCGAGTGCTACCACGCGCTGAAGTCGGTGCTCAAGTCCAACGGGCTCGCTACCGGACTCGGAGACGAGGGTGGTTTCGCCCCTGACCTGCCGACCACCACCGACGCGCTGGACCTCATCACCACTGCGGTGGACAAAGCGGGATACAGGCTGGGGCGCGACATCGTGTTCGCATTGGACGTGGCTGCCACCGAATTCTTCGCCGACGGCTCCTACATCTTCGACAAGAAGGCTCGCAGTGCCGACCAGATGACCGCCTACTACGCCGAACTGCTCGACACTTACCCATTGGCGTCCATTGAGGATCCGCTCGCGGAGGATGACTGGGATGGCTGGGCGCGGCTCACCGCAGAGCTCGGCGATCGGGTACAGCTCGTCGGTGATGATCTGTTCGTGACCAACCTGGAGCGGCTGGAGGAGGGCATCACCCGCCGGGTGGCCAACGCGCTGCTGGTGAAGGTCAACCAGATCGGCACGCTATCGGAGACTTTGGACGCAGTGACGCTTGCCCAGTCCAGTGGGTACCGCTGCATGGTGAGTCATCGCTCCGGCGAGACCGAGGACACTACGATCGCTGATCTCGCGGTGGCGATCGGCTGCGGTCAGATCAAGACCGGTGCCCCTGCCCGGTCGGAGCGGGTAGCGAAGTACAACCAGTTGCTGCGCATCGAGGAGACTCTCGGAGACGCGGCCCGCTATGCCGGTGATCTGGCGTTCGCCCGGTTCAATCCGGAGAGCCCAGATTGATATGAAGCCGAGCTCGATGGGTGATTCCGGACCCAGCCGCAGTGCCGCGCTTGGTCGCTCGGTGACCCCTCCACTGGGCGTACGGATCTGCCACCTGCTGGGCATCACCTCTCCACGCCGAGCTGCGATGCTCGCCGCGGTGATTTGTGTGCTGGGGCTGAGCGTTGCCGTGCCGCTGCGCAACTATGTCAGCCAGCGCTCCGACCTCGCGGCGGTGCACGAACAACAACTGATCATGGTGGACAAGGTCGCGGAGCTGGAACGGCGCCGTGCCCTGCTCTCGGACCCGAGGCACGTCCAGGCGCAGGCGCGCGAACGGTTGCGCTACGTACGGCCCGGGGAGGCGCCGTACGTGGTGCAGCTACCCCCCGGCCAGACCACCGCCGCTGTCGCCGGTACCGGCAGCACCGTGGCACCCAGGGAGCTGTGGTACGGCCGGCTCTGGAAGTCGATCAACAGTGGATGATGTCCGTCCGGAGCTGCCGACCGCTGACCAGGAGGCCATCGCCGCTCAGTTGGGCCGCCCGCCCCGTGCCTTGCGAGCCGTCGCGCACCGCTGCGTCTGCGGGTTGCCCAGCGTGGTTCAGACCTATCCCCGGCTTGAGGACGGCACCCCGTTCCCCACGCTCTACTACCTGACCTGTCGCCGCTTGGCCGCACTGGTGAGCCGCAGTGAGGCTAGTGGTGCGATGCGGGAGATGACCGACCGGCTGGCTGCGGATCCCGAGCTCGCCGCGGCGTACCGGGTCGCGCACGAGTCCTACTTGGCCGAACGGGACGCGGTGGAACCGCTCGGGACCGACGTCAGCGCCGGTGGGATGCCGGAGCGGGTCAAGTGCCTGCACGTCCATGTCGCGCACGCGCTGGCCAGCGGGCCCGGCGTGAACCCGTTCGGCGACGAGGTGCTGGAGCAGATCGGATCCTGGTGGACCCCCGGCCCCTGCACCTAACGCTTAAACCTAACCCCCCCTTCCGACGTGTCGCGCTCAGCTGCCCCGCGTGTCAGGCCCTGGTGCCCGGTGTGTCCACACCTTGTGCTCTCGCCCGGCCCGGGCCATCCAATCCGGGGGTGGCTGGTCAAGGCCAGGCGCTTCCCGTGCATGTGCCTGATCAGCGTACGGTTGGCCGCCATGAGCCTCGGAGGTGAAGATGCCCAGGGTGGCCGCGATCGACTGCGGGACCAACTCGATCCGCCTGCTCGTCGCGGATCTGGACGACGGACAGCTGCGCGACGTGCACCGCGAGATGCGCATTGTCCGGCTCGGTCAGGACGTTGACGCCACTGGTCGACTGGTTCCGGACGCCCTTGAACGCACCCGCGTCGCACTGGCCGACTACGCGACCATCGCCATGCGCGCCGGGACAGAACGGATCCGGATGGTGGCTACCTCGGCGACTCGCGACGCTGCCAATCGGGAGGACTTCTTCACGATGGTCCGGCAGACCCTCGGTGCCGATGCCGAGGTGATCACCGGGGACGAGGAGGCCCGGCTGTCGTTCACCGGCGCGGTCGGTGACCTCGATCCCGGCGATGGGCCGTTCGTCGTCGTCGATGTCGGTGGTGGGTCCACCGAGGTGGTGTTGGGGGACTGGGACGGGTCGAGAGCCGACGTGACAGCGGCGCGGTCGGTGAACGTGGGCTGCGTGCGGATCACTGAGCGACACCTGCGTTCCGATCCCGCGACGGTGGATGAGGTCGGCGCTGCCGGGCGGTTCGCGGTGCAGTTGCTGCAGGAGGCCTTCGCCGACGTGCCGGTGGAAAAGGCTCGTACATGGGTCGGGGTGGCGGGCACCATCACCACCCTGTCCGCCCTCGCGCAGCAGCTGCCCGCCTACGATCCCGAGCGCACCCACCTGTCCCGGCTTTCGTCGGAGCAGCTGCGTTGCACGGCGAAGGCGCTACTCGCGTCGACGCATCAGCAGCGGGAGGCCAACCCCGCCATCCACCCCGGCCGAGTGGACGTCATCGCCGGCGGGGCGCTCATCGTTCGGGTGCTCGCCGAGGAACTGCACGCTCGTGCTGGCATCGGCGAGCTGATGGTCAGTGAGCACGACATCCTCGACGGCATCGCGCTGGGCCTCGGCAGAGGACGTGGTGTGCATGAGAGCGCAACACACCGTGCATGAGAGCCTGACGTGCGGGGGGTTGGGCGCGTTGGATGACGCGGTGACCCGATGTCGCGCGTGCCCCCGCTTGGTGGTCTGGCGGGAGCAGGTTGCGGTCGAGAAGCGCGCCGCGTTCCGCGACCAGACCTACTGGGGACGTCCAGTGCCCGGCTTCGGCCCAGCCGATGCCGCGCTGGCCATCGTCGGGCTTGCGCCCGCCGCGCATGGTGGCAACCGGACCGGCCGGATATTCACCGGGGACCGCTCCGGTGACGTCCTCTATGCCGCGCTGCACGCGGTCGGCTTGGCTAACCAGCCCAACGCCACCCACCGTGGCGACGGGCTGACGCTGCACCGCACCCGGATTACCGCTCCGGTCCACTGCGCGCCCCCGGCGAACAAGCCAACCCCAACCGAGCGTGACGCCTGCCGGCCCTGGCTGGTCGGGGAATTGCAGCTGCTACGCCCGACGCTGCGCGCGGTAGTCGTACTGGGCGGCTTCGGCTGGCAGGCGCTGCTGCCCGCGCTGGCCACCGCAGGCTGGCCGGTGCCCACCCCGCGGCCGCGCTTCGGGCACGGCATCGAGGTGAACCTGGACGGGCTTCACCTGCTCGGTTGTTACCACGTCAGCCAGCAGAACACCTTCACCGGACGGCTGACTCCAGCAATGCTGGTCGACGTGCTGCACCGCGCGGCTGAACTGGCCGGGATTGGCCGCACCGAACGCGGCTGAGCCAAGCGACGCATCTCGTGTTCCTTTGCTCGTGATGCGCATGGCGGCCGCTGCGGTGGGAATACTGTGATATGGCGTTCACAGCGGGGGAGCCGTCGCGCGTGCTCATCGTCGGCGGTGGTCACGTGGGGCTGTACACCGCGCTACGACTGCAGTCGAAGCTACGCGGGGGCGAGGCCTCGGTCACCGTGGTGGATCCACAGACGCAGATGACCTACCAGCCGTTCCTACCCGAGGCTGCCGCTGGATCGATCGAGCCGCGTCACGTGGTGGTGCCGCTGCGCCGGGTGCTACGGCGCTGCCGCACCGTCTGTGGCCGGGTCACCGGTGTCGACCATGCCCGTCGATTCGCCACCATCGAGAACTGCGCCGGCCACGTCGAGCAGCTCGGCTACGACATGCTGGTGATGGCGCCGGGATCCATCGCGCGCACGTTGCCCATCCCCGGGCTAGCCGAGCACGGCATCGCGTTCAAGACCATCGGCGAAGCGATCTACCTTCGCAACCACGTGCTGTCGTGTCTGGAAGCTGCGGACGCCACGCTGGACCCGCGACTGCGCCGCGAGGTGCTGAGCTTCGTGGTGATCGGTGGAGGATATGCGGGGATCGAGGTGCTGGCTGAGCTCGAGGACATGGCCCGCTACGCCTGCCGCTACTACGAGACCATCCAGCCGCAGGACATGCGCTGGGTACTGGTCGAGGCCACCGGCAGGATCATGCCCGAGGTCAGCCCGAGAATGGGTCGCTACACCGCCAAGCGGTTGATCCACCGCGGTATAGAGATCTTTCTGAACACCCGGGTCACAACAATGCGGGATGGCCACGTCGTCCTCGACAACGGCACCGAGTTCGACGCCGACACCATCGTCTGGACTGCTGGAGTGAAGGCCAACCCCGTGTTGCAGCGAACCGACCTGCCACTGGACGATCGCAAGCGGCTGCGCTGCACGACCACCCTGCAGGTGGTGGACTGCCCGGAGGTGTTCTCCGCCGGAGACTGCGCGGCCGTGCCCGACCTCACCTCCCGCGACCCGAACGCCACCACCAGCCCGTCGGCCCAGCATGCTGTGCGACAAGCCAAGGTCTTAGCCGACAACATCATTGCGCAACTTCGCGGCGAGCCGTTGCAGCACTACAAGCATCGCTACGCGGGATCGGTGGCCAGTCTAGGCCTCTACCGCGGCGTCGCCGAGGTCTATGGGATAAG